>NZ_JANPML010000060.1:0-2118 GCF_031422795.1 Sandarakinorhabdus sp. | reverse complement strand
TTCAGTTGCGAATGGCGCGACCCCCACCCCGGGCCGCCTGCGGCGTCTCTCGACCCTCCCCACAAGGGGGAGGGAGTTGAGGCGTTCACACAAAGCGCAGCGCGCTGGCCACCTTTACGCCCGGCAGGGCGCGGATGGTGGCGAGCAGGGCATCAGGGATGGCGGTATCGACGCTCAGCAGCAGCACGGCCTCGTCGCTGGCGTCGCGGCGGCCAAGGTGGAAGGTGCCGATGTTCACATCCGAACCGCCCAGCGCCGAACCCAGACGGCCGATGAAGCCCGGCTTGTCCTCGTTGACGATATACAGCATGTCGCCGGCCAGATCGGCTTCGACAGTGATGCCGAAAATCTCGGTCAAACGCGGTTTGGACATGCCGAACAGGGTGCCGGCCACGGTGCGCGGGCCTCTGGCGGTCATCACCGTCACGCGCAGCAGCGTGTGATAGTCGGTTTCGCGGTCGTGGCGCACTTCGGCGATCTCGATCTCGCGCTCGCGGGCCAGATAGGGCGCGTTGACCATGTTGACCGTGTCGCTGTGCGTGCGCATCAGGCCGGCCAGCACGGCTGCTGTGATCGGCTTCAGGTTCAGCTGCGCCGCTGCACCTTCGACTTCGACGCGCACCGATTTGATGCCGTCATTGTCGAGCTGGCCAACGAGGCTGCCGAGGCGTTCGGCCAGTGCCATATAGGGCTTCAGGCGCGGCGCTTCTTCGGCTGATAGCGACGGCATGTTGAGCGCGTTGGTGACGCCGCCGGTGAGCAGAAAATCGCTGAGCTGTTCGGCGACCTGGATGGCGACGTTTACCTGGGCTTCGTCGGTCGAGGCGCCAAGGTGCGGCGTCGAAACGAAATTGGGCGTGCCAAACAGCGGTGAGGCCTTGGCGGGCTCCTCCACAAACACATCGAGCGCGGCGCCAGCGATGTGGCCGGAATCGAGCAGTTCCTTCAGCGCCACTTCGTCGATCAGGCCGCCGCGCGCGCAATTGACGATGCGGATGCCCGGCTTGCACTTCAGCAGATTTTCGCGGCTGAGGATGTTGCGGGTGCTGTCGGTGAGCGGCGTGTGCAGGCTGATGAAATCGGCATGGCCGAGCAGCTCATCCAGCGTCACCTTGGTCACGCCCATATGTTCGGCGCGTTCCGGCGTGAGGAACGGATCAAAGGCGATCACCTTCATTTTCAGGCCGAGCGCGCGATCGGCGACGATGCTGCCGATGTTGCCGGCACCGATCAGGCCGAGCGTTTTCGCCGTCACTTCCACGCCCATGAAGCGGTTCTTTTCCCACTTGCCGGCCTGGGTGGAGGCATCGGCTTCGGGCAACTGGCGGGCCAGCGCGAACATCAGCGCGATGGCATGTTCGGCAGTGGTGATCGAGTTGCCGAACGGCGTGTTCATCACGACGACACCAAGCGCGGAAGCGGACGGGATGTCGACATTGTCCACTCCGATGCCGGCGCGGCCCACCACCTTGAGGTTGGTGGCGGCGGCGAGCACTTCCTTGGTGACCTTGGTGGAAGAGCGGATGGCGAGGCCGTCATATTGGCCGATGATCTTGATCAGCTCGTCTTTCGACAGGCCGGTGATTTCATCCACTTCGATGCCGCGGGCGCGGAAGATTTCGGCGGCTTTGGGGGACATTTGATCGGAAATGAGGACGCGTGGCATTTGGTTGTTCTCCAATGGCCCTATCGCTTACGACTGGGAACAGGGCGCTTTTCATTGCGGAAAAAGCGGTATCTTTTTTACTTTTGGAGATCGATAACTATTCGACCTCTCATTTGCTCAAGCAGATCATCGAGCGTGTTTTCCGTGTTTTCCAGTATCATTTCGACGGATTCCACGTTTGGATCACCTGCGCAGCGCATCATGGATGATTGCGAAATCTGATACATGGAGGTCCGAAGAAGTTGGACTATCTCAATGAAATCTTTTGCCGAAACCGAGTTGCTCAACTTGATTTGATCGTCGCGTTCCATTGCTCTTTTCCCAACTAAACGACGAAAGAAGGAACTGCTGATCTCTAGGCCGTCACCTCGGCGTAAGCCCAGTCGAGCCAGTTGGTGAGCGCGACCACGTCAGCCGTATCGACCGTGGCCCCGCACCAGATGCGCAGGCCC
>NZ_JANPML010000059.1:0-3862 GCF_031422795.1 Sandarakinorhabdus sp. | reverse complement strand
GTGCCGCAGATCGCCAATCCGGCAGCAACGCTGTTTGGCGAAGATCAGGGCCGCTATATCGTCACCACCAACGATGCGGCTGCGGTGATGGCGCAGGCACGCGCTGCGGGCGTGACCCCGGTGCCGATCGCCGTGACGGGCGGCAACGATCTGGTGTTCGAGCTGCCGGGGCGTGGCGGTGAACAGCGTGTGGCCTTGGCCGAACTGCGGACCATCCACGAAACCCGGCTGCCGGCGATGCTGAAAGGCTGATTGCCGCGCAACTGTAACACGGCCATGTTCTGGTCTGGTCTTCAGAAATAAGGAGCGCGAATCATGGGCATGCTGGATGAACTGCTGAGCCAAGCGGGCGGGCAGATTGATATTGCCGGGTTGGCGGGCAAGGCCGGGCTTGATCCGGGCATGGTGAAGGGCGCGCTTGATCAACTGCTGCCGCAGATTGCCGATCCGGGCGTGAACAATGCCGCGGCCGTGGCCGATGTCGCCAACAAGTCCGGGCTCGACGCCGGCGCGCTGGGCAGCTTGCTGCCGCAACTGGTGCAGGCCGCGCAACAGGCCGCTCAGGGCGCTGGCGGTGCAGGCGGTGTGCTGGAGCAGGTGATGGCCGGTCTGGGCGGTAACGCTGGCGGCGCCGGCGGGATGCTGGGCCAGGTGGCCGGCATGCTGGACCGCGATGGCGACGGTAACCCGATCAACGACATTATGGGCATGCTGGGCAAGAAATAGCCAGACCTTGAAATTCCAGCTGCCGGGGCCAGATTCAGCGTGATCGCGGCACCCGGCCGCCGGAGTATCACCTGAATTGACCAGTCCCTTCGCTGCCCCTGCGTCGCTTGCTGGCCTGAGCCCGCGTGACCGCAGCCGCGCCCGCATCGTGGCGCTGGAGCATGTGCTCGAGGGGCTGATAAAGGTGCCGATCATCGGGCGCCGTATCGGTCTTGATGCCATCATCGGATTGGCACCAGGCGTTGGCGATGCCGCCACTGCCGCGCTTGGACTCTATCTGGTCTGGGAAGCCCGCAATCTGGGCGCGTCGCGCGGCACGCTGCTGCGCATGTTGGCCAACGTCGGGATCGATACAGCGATCGGCAGCGTGCCGATCACTGGCGACCTGTTCGACCTGTTCTTCCGCTCGAACAGTCGCAACCTGAAACTGGTCAAGCGGTTGCTCGATCAGCGCTGATCAGGCGAAATCCAGGCCGATATCGGCGGCCGGCGCGCTCTGGGTGATGCGGCCGACGCTGATGAAGGTGACACCGGTTTCGGCAATGCCGCGAATCGTGTCAAGGCGGACACCGCCAGAGGCTTCGGTGGGCACGCGGCCGGCGATCAGGGCCACCGCCGCCTTCAGTGTAGGCACATCCATATTGTCGAGCAGCAGGCGATCGGCACCGGCGGCCAGTGCTGGGGCGATCTGATCGATGCGGTCAACTTCCACCACGACGCCGCGCAGACCAGCGGCCTTGGCGGCGCGCACGGCGGGCTCCACGCCGCCGGCCACCGCGATGTGATTGTCCTTGATCATCACGCCGTCATCCAGCCGCATCCGGTGATTGGTGGCGCCGCCCATCCGGGTCGCGTATTTCTCCAGCGCGCGCAGGCCCGGCAGGGTCTTGCGGGTATCCAGCAGCACCGCGCCTGTGCCGGCGATGGCATCGACATAGGTGCGGGTCATGGTGGCGATGCCGGTGAGATGCTGCACCGTGTTGAGCGCCGAGCGTTCGGCGGTGAGCAGCGCGCGGGCATTGCCCTCGATGCGCATCAGATCGGTTCCGGCAGGCACGGCGTCGCCGTCCTGTGCCAGCATCTCGATGCCACAATCCGGATCAAGTGCGCGGAAAAACGCGGCAGCCAGCGGCAGGCCCGCCACCACGATGGGGTCGCGGCTGTCCATCACCGCAGTCAGCCGCGCATCAGCCGGGATGACGGCAGCGGACGTGATGTCGCCGCCCTGCCCCATATCTTCGGCCAGAGTGGCGGCAACGAAGGCGGCGATGGCGAACCCGTCAATCACCGCGCACCGGCACCGGCGACACATTGCCGGCCATTTCGAGCATCCGATCAAGGCTGCGCTTGGCGCGCACTCGCACATCTTCCGGCACTTCGATCTGCGGGGTGAGATCACGCAGGGACAGATAGAGTTTCTGCATCGTGTTGAGCGCCATATAGGGGCACATGTTGCAGCCACAGTTGCCGTCTGCGCCCGGCGCGCCGATGAAATTCTTGTGCGGGGCGGCCTTCTGCATCTGGTGGATGATATTGGGCTCGGTCGCGACGATGATGGTGGGTTCGGGCGAATTCAGCGCATAATTCAGGATGCCGCTGGTCGCGCCGATATAGTGCGCCAGATCGAGGATCGCGGCCGGGCATTCCGGGTGGGCCAGCACGGGCGCGGCCGGATGCAGGGCCTTGAGCTTGAGCAATTCGGTGACCGAGAATTTTTCGTGCACCATGCAGGTGCCATCCCACAGCAGCATGTCGCGGCCGGTCTTGCGGTTGAGCCAGGCGCCCAGATGCTTGTCGGGCGCGAACAGGATTTTTTGATCAGCGGGCAGTTGGTTGATGATCTTTTCCGCCGACGACGAGGTGACGATGATGTCGCTTTCGGCTTTCACCGCCGCCGAGCAGTTGATGTAGGTGAGGCTGATATGATCCGGGTGGGCGCGGCGGAAACGCGCGAAATCATCCGGCGGGCAGCTGTCTTCGAGACTGCAGCCGGCCTTCAGATCGGGCAGCACCACGGTTTTCTGCGGGGAAAGGATTTTCGCCACTTCGGCCATGAATTTCACGCCGCAAAAGGCGATCACATCGGCATCGGTGGCGGCGGCCTTCTTCGAAAGATCAAGGCTGTCGCCGACGAAATCGGCGATGTCCTGGATTTCCGGCGCCTGGTAATAATGCGCGAGGATGACGGCGTTGCGTTCCTGTTTCAGGCGCAGGATTTCGGCCTTCAGATCGATGGCGGGGCCGCTGCCGAGCGGGTTCAATCGCGCGTCCATCACGCTTCTCCTTGGGTCTGCCAATTGTCGCCAGCGCGGGTCACCTTGCCGCGCCGTTCCAGATCAATCAGGTGCGCCAGCACGCTGCGGCCGGCGGCCGGGTGCAGGCGCTTGTCAACCATGGCATACATCGCTGCCACCATCTGATCTATGGTTACCAGCCCTTCGCCGATGGCGCGCATCACCTGGGTTTCGCGCTGGCGGCGGTGGCCCAGAAGATGCTTCACAAAGCGCTGCGGATCGGTGACCGGCTCGCCGTGGGTCGGGTGGTAGATGGCATCATCGCGGGCCATGAGTTTTTCAAGGCTGGCCATGTAATCGGCCATGTCGCCATCAGGCGGGGCGACCACGGTGGTGCTCCAGCCCATGACATGATCGCCGGTGAACAACGCCTTTTCCTCGGCAAGCGCATAGCACAGGTGATTGCTGGTGTGGCCGGGAGTGGCGACGGCGGTGAGCGTCCAGCCGGGACCGCTGACGCTGTCGCCATCGGCCAGCACCCGGTCGGGCGCGTAGGTCGCGTCGAATCCGGCATCGGCGCGCGGGCCATCATCCGACAGCACCAACGGTGCGCAGCCCACAATGCTGGCGCCAGTGGCGGCCTGCAAGGCCGGTGCAGCCGGTGAATGATCCATGTGGGTGTGGGTGATCACGATATGCGACACCGTCTCGCCGGCCAGCCCATCGATCAGGGCGCGAACATGCGCCGGATCGGCCGGGCCGGGATCGATCACCGCCACCGTGCCGCCGGGCCGGCCGACGACAAACGTGCCCGTGCCGGTGAAGGTGAACGGCGACGGATTCTTCGCCAGCAGCCGGCGCACCAGCGGAGAGCGGGGCTGCAGATGCCCATAAGCGGCGCT
>NZ_JANPML010000058.1:0-9536 GCF_031422795.1 Sandarakinorhabdus sp. | reverse complement strand
CAGCTTCACCATTTCCTTGCGGCGTTCTTCGGTCATGTCCGGGATCGGCAGGCGCAGCGTCTGGCCGTCGGTGATCGGGTTCAGGCCCAGACCGGCCGAACGAATGGCCTTTTCCACCGGCGTCACGTTGGATTTGTCCCACACCTGCACGGAAAGCATGCGCGGTTCCGGTGCCGTCACGGTCGCAACCTGGCTCAACGGCATCGCCGATCCATAGACTTCGACATGCACCGTATCGAGCAGGCTGGTGTTGGCGCGGCCCGTCCGCAAGCTGCCCAGATCATGCTTCAGTGCTTCTACGGCACCAGCGGTGCGGCGCTCCAGATCGGCCTTGAACGGGCCTGGCTCGAATTCAGCCATGTGCTTCTCCTGTCACGGTCCCAGTGACTGTTGTTGATGTGCCCTCACCGTTCAGCACGGCCAGCAGGGCACCGGGTTCGCGGATATTGAACACGATGATGGGAATATCATTGTCGCGGCACATGGAAACCGCGCTGGCGTCCATCACCTTCAGATTGTCGGCCAGCACCTTGCCATAGCTCACTGTTTCGTAACGGCGCGCGCTGGCTACCTGCTTGGGATCAGCATCGTAAACGCCGTCGACACTGGTGCCCTTGAACAGCGCATCGCAGTTCATTTCAGCGGCACGCAGGGCAGCGCCGGTATCGGTGGTGAAAAACGGGTTGCCGGTGCCGGCGGCAAAAATCACCACCCGGCCTTTTTCCAGATGCCGTTCGGCGCGGCGGCGGATATAGGGTTCGCACACCGATGGCATCGGAATGGCCGACTGCACGCGGGTGACAACGCCGATATTTTCCAGCGCGTTCTGCATGGCCAACGCATTCATAACCGTGGCCAGCATGCCCATGTAATCGGCGCTGCCGCGATCAAAGCCCTTGGCCGCTGCCGCCAGCCCGCGGAAGATATTGCCGCCGCCCACCACCAGGCAGGTTTCAACGCCGGTATCATGCACGGCCTTCACTTCGCGCGCGATGCGCGTCGCCTCATCAGGATCGATGCCATAGGCGCCCTGCCCCATCAGCACTTCGCCGGAGAGTTTCAGGAGAATGCGCTTGAAAGCTGGCATGGGTGGGCAATCACTCTGTGTCAGGACCACAGGTCACTAGCCGGGTGCGGCGGCGCTGCCAAGCGGGGACCACAGGAAAAGCGTGGACAATCCGGCATACGCGCGAGCCGGTGGAGCAAAAAGAGCGGGCCGAGGTTGCCCCCGGCCCGCCCTTCTTGCGATGCGTGTGGCTTATCGGCCAGCAGCGGCAGCGACTTCGGCGGCGAAATCGCTCTGCGCCTTCTCGATGCCTTCGCCCAACTGCATGCGAACAAAGCCCTTCAGGCTGATTGCGGTGCCGGCGGCCTTGGCGGCAGCGGCAACCACGTCAGACACCTTGGACTTGCCGTCGATCACAAAGATCTGGTTCACCAGCGTCGATTCCTGCGCAAACTTGCGCACGCCGCCTTCGATCATCTTTTCGATGATTTCGGCCGGCTTGCCGCTGGTGGCGGCCTTTTCGCGGGCAATGGCGCGTTCGCGCTCCATCAGGGTCGGATCAAGGCCGGCTTCATCCAGCGCCAGCGGGCTGGCGGCGGCAACGTGCATGGCGATCTGCTTGGCCAGCGGCTCCAGCACGTCGGCAGCGGCGGCCGATTCCAGGCCCACCAGCACGCCGATGCGGCCAACGCCGGGGGCAACGGCGTTGTGCACATAGGCTGCCACAACACCCTGGCTCACTTCCAGCATGGCAGTGCGGCGCAACGACTGATTCTCGCCGATGGTGGCGATGTTGGCATTCAGCTTGTCGGCCACGCTGCCTTCGCCGCCCGGGAAGGGCAGCGCTGCCAGCGCTTCGGCATCAGTGCCGCTGGCCAGCGCCAGGCCGGTCACGGTGGTCACGAACGCCTGGAAAATTTCGTTCTTGGCAACAAAATCGGTTTCGCTGTTCACTTCAACAGCGGCGCCCTTGGTGCCGGAAACGGCAACGCCCACCAGGCCTTCAGCGGCGGTGCGGCCGGCCTTCTTGGCGGCCGCAGCCAGGCCCTTGGCGCGCAGCCAATCCACGGCGGCTTCCATGTCGCCAGCGGTTTCGCCCAGTGCCTTCTTGCAATCCATCATGCCTGCGCCAGTCTTTTCGCGCAGATCCTTCACCATCGCGGCGGTAATATCGGCCATGTCGAGGCTCCTTACTATGTGATGGCAGGGCCATGCCCGGCCAACATGAAATATGTGTGACAACTGGAACTACAGCGAAAGGCTGGGCACTGCTCGCGCCCAGCCTCCCGTTGGTTCGATAACGGGAAGCCTCAGGCTTCCGGCTGTGCTTCGGCTTCGGCTTCAACCGGCGCTTCGGCAGCGGCTTCAACCGGGGCTTCCATCACCGTTTCAAAAGCGACATCGGCAACGATTTCAGCTTCCGGAGCGATATATTCCACCGGCGCTTCATCCATGGCGCCCAGATCCACGCCCAGATCGGCAGCGCGGCCCTGCTTGGCGTCGATCACGGCGTCGGCAATGGCGTTCACATACAGCTGGATGGCGCGGCTGGCGTCATCATTGCCCGGAACCGGGAAGGCGATGCCCGACGGATCGGTGTTGCTGTCCAGGATCGCCACGACCGGGATACCCAGCACATTGGCTTCCTTGACCGCCAGCTCTTCCTTGTTGACGTCGATGATGAAGATCACTTCCGGCAGACCGCCCATGTCGCGGATGCCGCCCAGCGAAGCCTGGAACTTGTCACGCTCACGGGTGAGCTTGAGCACTTCCTTCTTGGTCAGGCCGGTGGTGTCGCCCGACAGGGTTTCTTCCAGCTGCTTGAACTTGCGGATCGAACCCGAAATGGTCTTCCAGTTGGTGAGCATGCCGCCCAGCCAGCGGTGGTTGACATAATGCTGGCCGCAGCGGCGCGCAGCATCGGCGATCGGATCCTGCGCCTGGCGCTTGGTGCCAACAAACAGCACCTTGCCGCCGTGCTGCACGGTGGCGCGGGTAAAATCGAGCGCGCGGGCGAACAGCGGCACGGTCTGCGACAGATCGATGATGTGGACGCCGTTGCGCTCACCAAAGATGTAAGGCTTCATCTTCGGGTTCCAGCGATGCGTCTGGTGGCCGAAATGGGCGCCTGCTTCGAGCAGATTCGCCATGGAAACGACGGGAGCCGCCATAATATTCATCCTCCGGTTGGTCCGCTGCAGAGGGAGCGTGGCAAATGCCGCGCACCGGATATGTTCCCTGCATGGGGTTTGGAAGAGGCGCGATTAGCGAAGCGCGCTCTCCCCGTCAAGCACGCGTCACCTTGCCGGCGTCACTTTCAGCAGCTTGCCATCCACTGCATCGGTCAGCAGATAGATCTCGCCGCCCGGCCCTTCGATGACATCGCGGATGCGCTCCTTGCGCTCGGTCAGCAACCGCTGTTCGCCCACCACCTTGTCGCCGTTCATCACCAGCCGCACCAGCGAAGCCACGCGCAGGCCGCCGATGAAGATATTGCCCTTGAATTCCGGAGCGCCCTTGCCCGAATGGAAGATCATGCCCGATGGCCCGATCACCGGGTCCCAATAATATTGCGGCTGTTCCATGCCCGGCGCCTGAGAGGCATTGTCGTTGATCGGCTTGCCCGAATATTCCTCGCCATAGCTGATGGTGGGCCAGCCATAATCGCGGCCCATCTGGATCTGGTTCAGCTCGTCACCGCCCTGCGGCCCGTGCTCCACTTCCCACAATCGGCCTTGGGCATCCAGCGCCGCCGCCTGCACGTTGCGGTTGCCATAGCTCCAGATTTCCGGCCGCACGCCGGCGGCATTCACGAACGGATTGTTCTTCGGAATCGTGCCATCGCGGTTCACCCGGACGATCTTGCCGATCAGACTGTCCAGCTGCTGCGATTGCACGCGGCCCGGCAGGATCGAACGATCGCCCAGCGTGATGATCAGCGAACCATCCTTGGGAAACACCAGGCGGCCACCAAAATGCTGAACGGAATCGAGCGACGGCATCTGATGAAAAATCACCGCCACATCGCGCATTTCGCTGCCCACCAGATGCCCGCGGGCCACTGCCGTGCCATTTCCGCCTTCACGCAGCTCGGCATAGCTCCAGTAAATCCAGCCGTCGCCCGGATTGGCCACACCCAGCATGCCGCCCTGGGCGCGGGTATCGGTGGCCGGCGTGCCGGTGACCGGCGTCTTGCTGCCATCGGCGCCAACGATCGTCAGCCGGCCAGCGGCCTTCTCGCTGACCAGAAACCGGTTCTTGTCGAGCAGCGCCACGCCCCATGGCTTGTTGAGGCCGGTGGCGATCTCGCTGACCTTCAGTTGCGTTTTGGCCACCACCGCTTCGGCGCGGGTCTGGCCGGCAAAGGCCGGCGTTTTCTCGGGCACATTGGGGGCGGCCTGCTGCACCGGGGCGGCACAGGCCGGCGTGGCAATCAGGGCGGCAAGCATCAGGCGGCGCAGCATGAAAGTCTCCTTTGTGGGAAGGCCATGCCTTCTTCTCCCCTGCCTTTCAAGGGAGGGGCCGGGGGTGGGTGCTCACCGCCAGCGCTCACATCGCCATACGCGGCCGACCCATGAAGTCCATCTTGCCCAGCGCCACGCCCTTGTTGCGGAAAATGCCGTAGACCATCGACGCGTGGAAATAGAAATTGGGCTGGCTGAAGCTGAGCAGGAAATCTTCGGACTTGAACGGCATCCGGCGTTCGCGGAACACGAAATCGGTCTGGCCGCCGATGAAGCCCTCCAACTCCGCCTCGGTCACTGCCGCCAGCGCCGCATCGGCCTCGTTCAGCATGGCCGTGAAACTGGCATAATCCGAATTCGGCATCGGCAGCCCGCCACCGGGGCTGAACTGGCCGACGCGCACGGCGGCGATGGCACCAGCGCTATGTGCGGCCACGCTCTGCACCTGGAACGCCAGCGGAAACATGTCGGGCGCCAGCTTTTGTTCGGCCAGATCGCCAATGCCGGCAGCTTCGGCCTTGGCCAGCGCGCCCAGGCAGCCACCGATGATCTGGCGGCAGGAAGGCACAAAGGCGGCGTGGAGGGAAAGTGGCATGGTGGCGATTCCTCTGCGGGGTGAGGAATTGAGTGTGGCGCGGCTGCAGGCGGGGAGCAAGGCGCTTGCGGGCGCGGCTGGCGGCTGAGCCGCCGAGTCCGCTTGGGGGGGCAAGGAAGGGAGAAGGAAAGAGCGCGGCGGAGCCGCGTCGTCAGACGAGTCAAAAAAGGCGGCTTAAAAGCCGCCTTTTTCGCTCGCTGGCCGATCTTGCCGGAGTCGGTGAATAGCTTAGGCTATTCACGCGCCCGGCTGCGATGCGATCAGTGTTGCGTCGCCGGCATCAATACTTCCATGCCATCCAACGCCGCACTCGCCTTGATCTGGCACGCCAACCGGCTGTTCGGCATCGCCGTATCCGCCAGCTCGATCATCGAATCTTCCAGTTCGCTGCGCTCACCGGTCACGGCAGCCCAGGCTTCGGGAATATAGCAGTGGCAGGTCGCACACGCAGCGTTGCCGCCGCAGTCACCGTCGATGCCCGGCACATTGTTCTGCACCGCACCTTCCATCAGGTTTTCACCCTCCGGCACATTGATTTCGTGGCGAGCACCATTGTGCTCGACGTAAATGATCTTGACCATGAATCCCTCGTCTTAGGCCGGAATACGGACCATCATCTTCTTGTATCCGCGCACGAATGCACTCGGCACCCGCTCCGGCTCCTCCAGCACTTCAATGGTGTCAAAGCGCTTCAGAATTTCTTCCCACAGGATCTTCAGCTGCAATTCCGCCAGGCGGTTGCCCACGCAGCGATGGATGCCAAAACCAAAGGCCATGTGCTGGCGGGCGCGGGCGCGATCGATGATGAACGCATCTGGATTGTCGAGCACCGTGTCGTCACGGTTGGCCGACGAATACCACATCACCACCTTGTCACCCTTGTGGATCAACTGGCCGCCCAGCACGGTATCCTGCAAGGCAGTGCGGCGCATGTGAGCCAGCGGCGTCTGGTAACGGATGATTTCCGACACCATGTTTTCCACCAGCTCCGGATTGGCCCTCAGCTTGGCATACTCAGCCGGGTTCTTGTTGAGGAAATACAGGCCGCCAGTGATCGAATTGCGGGTGGTATCGTTGCCGCCCACGATCAGCAGCACCAGATTGCCCATGAATTCCATCGGCGGCATGTTCCGCGTCGCCGGATTGTGCGCCAGCATCGACACCAGATCACCGGTCGGCTCGGCATTCACCCGCTCGTTCCACAGCATGGTGAATTCCTGCAGCATGCCCAGCAGGATGCCCTGGCGTTCTTCCTTGCCCGGGCTGCCCGGCAGTTCCGGATCGGATGTCGACACATCCGACCAATAGGTCAGCATGCGGCGGCGTTCCTGCGGCCAGCCGAACAGCGTCGCCAGCATGCGACTGGTCAGTTCGATGGAAACCTTGTCCACCCAATCAAAAGCTTCGCCGCGCGGCAGGCTGTCCAGCACTTCGCAGGTGCGGCTGCGGATCAGTTCTTCATAGTTGGCCAGGTTCTGGCCCGAAACGATCGGGTTCACGGCCTTGCGCTGCACGTCATGCTTGGGCTGATCCATGGCGATGAACATCGGCATGATGAAATCCGGATCCATGTCGAACAGGGTGATCCCGCCCAGCATGGCTTCGGAGCTGAACACCTGGTGATTGGTGTCCACGGCCATCACGTCGTTCCAGCGCACCACGTTCCAGAAGCCGCGGTGGCGGTTGCTGTTGACGCTGGTGAAGCTGATCGGCGCTTCGGCGCGCAGACGCTTGAAATAGACGTGGTTGGTGTCGGTTTCCCACCACAGCGGATCGGCGATGTCGATCTCTGCCAGCGGCGCGGTGGCCAGATAGGCTTCCAGCGTCGCGGTGTCGTGGTTTGGCAGTTCCGGCCGCACGCGCGGCGGCAGCGGCCAGCTCACGCTGCCTTGCGGCAAAGTCTGGGTTTGCTGCGGATCTTTCAGTTGCGTCGCCATCATGTCCTCCCTGGAGTGGATGTCACTGCCCCATTTCGCGGACATACACTACGCAAAGCCGGGTCGCCAGCCCAAAATGCGGATTTCATCTCCGCAATTGCACTGCCGGCCGGGGCATGCCCATAGTGACGGCCGCAGCGCCCGGAAATTTGGTGGGAGAAACTCATGCCTGATCTGGCCTCGCTGGTAACGCACATCGCGGCAGAAATGGCCAAGGCGCCAGAACGGGGCCGCGTGGCCGATTATATCCCGGAACTGGCCAAGGTTTCCCCGGCGCAGTTCGGCATGGTGGTCATCACCGCTGATGGCTGCGAGGTGGCGGCGGGCGATGCCGATGTGGCCTTTTCAATCCAGTCCGTTTCAAAGATCTTTGCCCTGGTCGAAGCCCTGTCGCGCGATGCGAACGCGGTGTGGGCCCGCGTCGGCCGCGAGCCATCAGGCAGCGCCTTCAATTCCATCGTCCAGCTCGAAGCCGAAGGCGGCCGGCCGCGCAACCCGTTCATCAATGCCGGCGCCATCGCCGTGACCGATCTGCTCAGCGCAGGCGATGATCCCCGCGCCGGCGTGGGCGCCATATTGCGGCTGATCCGGCAATTGGCCGGCGACGACGACATCGCGGTGGACGGCGCAGTGGCCTATTCCGAAGCCGCCAGCGGCCACCGCAACGCCGCGCTGGCGCATTTCATGAAGGCGCATGGCGTCATCGCGGGCCCGGTAGAAGCCACGCTTTCAAGCTATTTCCACCAGTGCGCCATCGACATGAGCTGCCGGCAACTCGCCCGCGCCGGGCGTTTCCTGATGCACGGCGGCATCGATCCGGCCAGCGGCGAAGCAGTGGTATCACCCGAACGCGCGCGCCGCATCAATGCGCTGATGCTCACCTGCGGCCATTATGATGCCAGCGGCGAATTCGCTTTCCGCGTTGGCCTGCCGGCCAAATCCGGCGTGGGCGGCGGCATCCTGGCCATTGCGCCGGGCCGGGCCAGCATTGCGGTGTGGTCGCCGGGCTTGTCTCCGCAGGGCAATTCGCTGCTTGGCACAGCGGCGTTGGAACATTTGGCCGGCGCGACCGGCTGGAACGTGTTCAATCCGTAGGCGTGGGAACTCTACCCCACCAACGCCAGTTGCGGCGGCTCCAGCACTTCCTGCACCACCCGTTCCGGCCCCAATGCGCGGGCCACGGCGGCTTCCAGATCGGCATCGATCAGATAGTGCCGGCCCAGCACCAACCGCGCGGTCCCGGCGGCGGTTTCAACATCGGCAACCAGTTCACCGCGGCCCCGTGCTGGCGCCGGGCCAATCACACCCAGCAGCACATCCACTTCGGCCGGGTGGGAAAGTTGTACCACCAGCCGGCCGCGCGTGCGGCGGGCAAGATCGGCCAGCGGCTGGCAGGACCGCATGGTCAGGCGCGGCACATCCTCCCCCTCCTTCCACTGCAATTCCATGCCGATCAGCAGCGCCGGAGACTCACTCACCAGCGCCTCGATCTTTTCCTGCAATTCCTCGTCGAAACAGCTGGTGACATATTGGCCGGAACGATCCGAAAAGCTCAGGAACTGGTATCGCCGCCCGGTCTGCGTGGTGCGCCAGCGCCGTTCTTCCAGCCGGCCGGCCATCATCACCATCTTCTTGCCGCCGCCCAGCGGCGCCGTCATCCCCACCACTTCGCCAAAGCTGACCACCTCATTGGCGGTCAGCACGTTGGCATAGGCATCCACCGGATGCCCGCTGAAGAAGAAGCCAAACGCCTCTTGTTCGTGCGCCATGCGCTGGGCCATCGTCCAATCGATGTTGGGCACCATCAGCGCCAGGCTGGCATGATCGGCCACGCCGGTGGCATCGCCGAACAACGCGACCTGCGCAGATTCGCGTTCCTGCGCGGCGGCCTGGGCGCTGGCCATGATGGCTTCGGCCAGCGCGTGCACGCCAGCGCGATTGGGATGCAGCGCGTCAAAGCCGCCCGACGCAATCAGGCTTTCCAATTGGCGCTTGTTCAGGCCGCGCGGATCAACGCGGCGGGCAAAATCGGCAAGGTCCTTGAACGCCCCCTTCCCGTCCCGCTCGGCCGCCAGTGCCTCCATGGCTTTCAGGCCAACACCCTTCAGCCCGGCCAGCGCATAACGCACCGCCAAACCAGAATCCTCGTCATCCTCCACGGTGAAATCGGCCGCCGAAACGTTGATGCACGGCGGCAGCACTTCAACATCGGATCGGCGCGCATCGTCCACGAACACGGCCAGCCGATCGGTGTTGTCGACGTCATACGCCATCGACGCGGCATAGAAGATGGCGCGGTGGTGCGTCTTCAGCCAGGCGGTCTGATAGCTGACGACCGCATAAGCGGCGGCGTGGCTCTTGTTGAAGCCATAGTTGGCGAACTTCAGGATCAATTCGAAGATGGCATCGGCGGTGGCTTCCTCGATACCGTTGGCGGCGGCGCCGGTGCAGAAATCGGCCTTTTGCGCCACCATTTCAGCATGAATCTTCTTGCCCATGGCGCGGCGCAGCAGATCGGCCTGGCCCAGGCTGTA
>NZ_JANPML010000057.1:0-33559 GCF_031422795.1 Sandarakinorhabdus sp. | reverse complement strand
CGTTGGCGGCATGCCTGTTCCCAGTTCTTCTCGGCCACGCTATCCGCCCGTCGATACAGAACCGAGCCGCGATAGTAGAGCCAGAATTCATCGGCCTTTGGATCGGGCATCGTAAGGGTGAACTTCACCTGCCGGCCTTCCATCCGGAACGCGACCAGGGCGCGGTTGCCATCGGTGCCGTACAGGAAACTATCGGCACCGTATCGGCGCAGGGTGCGCTCGATCTCGGTGCGGCTGGCTTCGCTGCTCACTTCGGTGTTGGCGGCGAATTTGCTCACGCCTCGGGCTCCACCCACGCCGGGTTGTAGGCCTCGCCATCGCGCACGATGCGGCTGCGCCCGCTTCGGCGGCCTTCCGTGGATAGGCCTTCCCACTCCGTAAAAGCCCGGCATTTCATATCGCGCAGATCAGTGATGTCGGCACGATGGACAGACAGCACCTGATCGTGCAGCGGGCTTTCTCTCGTCTGGCCCGCAAGCTGCATCTCCCAGAGCAGCCATTCGTGGATCTGACCCTCCGGCGCGGCGATGCCTTCGGGCAGATAAAAATCAACCACCACGTTGGCGCGATAAATGCGACCATGCGCTTCAATCTGCGGGGCTGGATTGTTGTGATCTAGCGTGCTCACAGGCCCACCGCCAACTTGTAGGTTTCGAGCAGCTGCTCCCACTCCTGGCGGGCGGCGGTTTCCATTTTGCGAAGGCGCACCAGCTGCTTCATCACCTTGATGTCGAAACCGGTGCCTTTGGCTTCGGCATAGACATCCTTGATGTCGTCGCTGATGCCCTTCCTTTCTTCCTCCAGCGTTTCGATGCGCTCGATGAACAGGCGCAGCTGGGTGGCGGAGACGGGTTCATCAGACATTCGGGGATCCTTCGGTGAGGCGATCGAGCCCGCGGGCGGCGGGGCCGAAGCTGTGGATGTGATCGATGATGGCCTGGCGGCGGGCGGCGGCCTTGATCTGGATGGCGCGGCGGGCCAGCGCGCGGCCGGCGTCGGATGGGGTGGGCTGGCCGGCCAGGGCGCGGAGCAGGCGGCGGATCACCAGCGCAGCCCTTCCGGGCCGATCCAGCCGGAACCGATCAGCATCATCAGCAGCATCGCCACGGCGCAGCCAATTACGCCGATCGCCAGCAACAGTGGCCCGGCCAGTTGGCGGAGGCGGCGGGCAATATCGGTGGGGTGGGGCGTGCGGTTCACGAGATTGGCCCCATCACCTGCACCGCCTTCAGTTCGCCGAGGCCCCCGCAGATCGGGACCACGTTGACATCGGTGCGGGTGGGCGGTGGGCTGGGCGGATCGGCCACTGGGACCGGGCCGGGCTGGCGCAGCGCGTGATAGCGGTGGCCGAATTCCAGCGCCCAGCGGGCCAGATCGGCCATCGCATCGCCAGTGGGGCGCTGCAGGCCCAGCGGCCACTGGGCCAGATAGCCCTGCAGCGCAGCGGCGGCGATAATATCGATGCGATCAGGGGTGGACACGCAGGCTCTCCCGATAGGTGGCAGCGAAGGCGCGCAGGCCGGCCCAGAGGGCGCGGGCGGCGGCGGTGGAGTGGCGGGCGGTGAAGCGCGCGGCAGGGCGCAGCACGTCGCGGGCGACATCAGTGAAAGTGGTGGGCGGCGGGCGGTCGATCAGGGCGGCGATGCTGTCCCGCTCCCACTGGTTCCGGCCCCAGCGCCAGCCGGAGAACTCGCGGCCGGGCTCGCGCCAGGTGGCGTCGGTGACAACCGGGCCGAGGTGGCGGGGGCAGAGGCGGCTCATGCTGCCCCCCGGGTAACCAGGGCATACACCGCCCTGAAGCCGCGGCCCGACTTGCCGTCCACGCGCCGAACCAGACCTTTGCCAATCAGGCCATTCATCGTGCGGGCAACGGCGCCCGAGCTGTCGGCGCAGCAGTCCGCAAGTTCAGCAGCGGTGGCGGGGCCAGCAGCCAACCGCTTCAAGCACAGCCGCGCCGAGCTCACGCTGCCCGCCGTTCGGCCAGCGTTACCGGCGGGTTGTTGATCAGTTCCAGGGCGCGTCGGTGAGCCTCGGCGACGCTGTTGCGGGCGGTGACCAGTGCATCATAGGTCAGGCGGGCCAGCTGCACTCGCCGTTCGGCAGCCGCAGCATCCGCCTCTGCATCCCTGATCTCCGCCGCTGCGGCGTGCTCCATCTCGTCAAGTTCAACCAGCACGCGGGTGAAGCTGTTGGTGGGCGGCGGGGGAGAGGCGCGGTCGGGTGCGCCCTCCCCCGCCGCGTCGCGCAGCAGCACCGGGGATTGACCCTGCGGGCCAGCCGGGATGGTGCTGCCCTCGCGCAGCGTGCCCTCCCCATCCTGGCTGGCCGGTTCCGGTGTGCGCAGCGAATTCAGATCAAAAGTGCCGGTGGTGGCCGCATCGCCGACACAGGGCGACGTGCCCAGCTCGGGTGCGGAGATGGTGGTTTCGGCCACCACCGGCAGGTCTGTCGCCGTATCAGGGGGGAAGATTTCGGCGACAGGATCCGCCGCAGCGCCAGCAACAGTGGGAACGGGCGCGGGGGCGGAATCGGGTTCGACGGCGACAAAGCCGCTGGTTTCGACCAGGCCAGCCGCGATGGCGTCGGGCAGCATCGGGCCGAAGTCGCTGGGGAATTCCCAATCGTCGGGCAGCTCGTTGGCGGGAGACGGGCCGTAGAGGCCATCCAGCAGCGCATCGCCCAGCGGCACGCGGCCAGATAGCGCGTTTTCGGTGTAGGCCTGGGAAATATCCAGACTGGCGGCCAGATCGCAGAGCCGTGCGTTGCGGCTGCTGCCATCGTGGTGCGCGGCGGCGATGATCAGATCAGCGCGAACCTGCTCTGCCGTCAGGCCGCGCAGCGCCAGGCGCTTCTCCTCCCCCACCAGCTGGCGCTCGGCCAGCATCGGGCGGTTCCAATCTGGAAATTTCTTGGCCACGGATGGCTCCCCGCCGCCGCGTGGCGAAGGGGCCTATTCCCCCCGGCCAGCGGCGACGGGGGTATTTATGCCTATGTGGCATTTACGGGTCAAGGCATAATTATGCCGCTAGGGCATTATTTGCGGCTGAGGCGCTTGCCCAGTCGAAATGAAGCCGACAGTTCGCTTGGCGGGCGGACGATATCCGAACGGCAGAATGGGCAGATCGTGGCCTCTGGATCGATTGCCTCACGGCAGGCTGGGCACCGGCTTTTCTTGCCCCTCTTGATGGCCTTTTCGTTCAGGTGGTCACGATCAGGGGTCAGCGCCAACGCGACGATCAGAGCGATGAGCGGCAGCAGCAGCGCGAATAACTGGAAACCGCAGCCGCTGCGCCCCTTGTCCGATGCGATCCAATCCGCCGCTGCTGCAAGAATGAACCAAAAGAAAAACAGGCCGAGGACTTCCACAGATCAGATTCCCAGCAATTCCGCCAATCGAACTACTCGATGGACGGCGTGCACTTTATTCACCGGGATAGTGAAGCGCAACGCCGGGTTGAACTGTTCCAGTTCGACATATTGCGACGTGCGACGGACCAGCCGCTTTACCATCGCGGTGATCACGGCCTGATCATCCCCTTCTTCGGCACACAGCTGCACCACCACATCATCGCCCATGGAAGGCGGGCGGCGCGTATCAACGTAGATCAGATCGCCCTGCTCGAGCCGGGGACTCATCGAATAGCCTTGGACATACAGGGCATAGGAAGCGGCATTGCCGCGAAGGCCTTGCGGCCGCTTCACATACTCGATGACGTCCACCAGGCTCAGTTCCAGCCGCTCTGCATTCGCTACGCCGCTATCGGTGGCAGATACATCGAGATCGGCGCCCAGGGCGGTGCCCATCACCGGCAAGTCGCGCGGCAGATCCGCGATCATAGGCGGCTGAATGAAGGTTGAGGCTGGCGCGGCGAAGCCGGTGGGCGGCGCTGCCGGTGCCGCAGAAGCGGAGGTTTCCATCAGCTCGGCCATCTCAACGCCAAGCACCTCCGCGAGCCGCGTCAGCCTGTTGGTGTTCAGTGGGCGCGTACCCAATTCCCAGCGGGCGATCGTGGTTTGCTCCACCCCCATGGCCGAGGCCAGATCATCTTGGGTCATCCCGCGCCGCTTCCGAATCGCTCTGATATTGGCTGGCACGGACATGACAGCACTTATGCCAGAGCGGGCATCAGCCAAAAATGGCCCGCCTGACATAAGTGCTTGCAGGTATATATGCCTATCTGGCATAGATGCGGCATGAGTATTCACCTCCCCCCCCTCATCACCCAGTGGCGCGAGCGAGAAGGCATCACGCAACAGCAGGCTGCCAAACGGATTGGTATCTCCCAATCGTTCCTTAGCCGCATGGAATCCGGCGAGCGGTTTCCGGAAAGGGCCACGGCCCAGCTGCTGATTGGCGCCGGGGTGATCACGGCAGAGCAATATGCGGCCGCGATGGTGAATGCCCCCGCGTCGCAGGCGGCCTGATCCGATGTTGAACCGATTCCCATCATGGCTGGAGTGTGCGCGATGACGCTGGGCGGAGTCCTTCCCAAACGCGCGCCGCTGACGAAGGAGCGTGCGAAGAGCGCGCTTTCGGCTGCGCTGGGCCGCCTGACCCACGTGCATGGCATGGACGCTGTGGCCTATCACGCTGGGTGCTGCCGTCGCACGCTAGAAGAGGCCAAGGCCGAACGCTGCCTGCCGGAGCTGCACACCATCCTGAACCTGCTGCCACTGGACGCTTCCGCCCTGGACGAGTTGCTGGCGGCGGTGGGCATGAAGCTGGTGCCGCTGGAAAGTGCGGGGCTGGATTGGCACGGGGTAAATGCTGACGCCGCGGGCTTTGTCGCCGCGCTGGCCAATGCGCTGCGCGACCGCCGGGTGGATCACCGCGAACACGCCGCCTTGATCAACCAGGCGCGACCGATGGTGCAGGAACTCACCGCCGCCATCGCCCAGCATGATCGCGAAAGGACGGCGGCGTGATCGGGCCGATGGTGAAACGCGCGGATGATGTTACAGGGCTTCATCCTTCACAGAAGGCTGTCTTGCACCGGCTCTGCCTCGATGCCGATGACCGGGGAGGGGACACATCGCGGCTCTCGATTTCCGATCTGTGCCGGCTTACAGGCTTTTCCTGGCGGGGGGTTGCAACGGCGCGGACAAAGCTGGCGAAACTGGGGCTCATCCTGGTTTGCGCTGCTCCAGGCGAGCGTCCGGACACAATCGTTGATCCCAAGCCGCTGCAGCACAAGCCCGTCGCTGACCGCGTTACGCGGTCAAAGTACAAGTTATCGGCAACAAAACGAAAGCGCATCATGGAGCGCGATGCCTATCGCTGCTGCAAATGTGGTTCCCACCTCGACCTTTCGATTGATCATATCGTTCCTCGATCAGCCGGTGGCTCGAATGAAGACGATAATCTCCAGACTCTGTGTGTCCCCTGTAACGTCAAGAAGGGGGCGGCGGTATGAGCTGGCAACTGCTCAAACGGGTGCACCAGCTGAAGGGCATCAAGGGACCAGCACGGGCCGTGCTTGTGGTGTTGGCTGATGAAGCGCGAGCCTATGACGGTGATCGATCATCGCTGACCACCGCCGATATTGCTGAGCGCACCGGCTTTTCGAAGCGCACCGTGCACCGGGCTTATGTCGATCTGGCGGCGGCGGGACATATCACGCGCGAACCGGGCAAGCCGGGGGCCGATGTGAAGACCATCGTGCACCCAGGCCAGGGCGTGTCAGCCCCTGCCGCTGTGTCAGCCCCGGCTGCCAATCTGTCAGCCCCCGCCTGCCAGTCTGTCAGGGGGTCTTATAGAGAGAGAGATAATAACCAATCTACGATACCACTCTCACCACCCGAGCGCGCGCGCGAGCCTGCGGCGCCGGTTCTGGATGAGGTGGACCAGGTGTTCGCCGCGTGGGATGCCTTCCACCAGCGGGCCGGGCTGCCGCCAGTGGCGCGCGGCATGGCACGGCGGGGGGCTCTGGCCGCGAGGATCGCAGAGGCTGGGCTGGGCCGCACCCTGATGGTGGTGCAACGCACCGAGCGCGCTCGCGCCGAAAAGCGGGCTCCGCCGGGCCAGGGGGACATGTTCTGGTCGTTCGATGCCGTGTTCGGGGTGGGCAACGCGGCCAAGCTGAACCTGTTCGACCGGATGCTGGATGGGCAGTTCACGCCGGCCGAGGCGAAGGCCGAGCCCGCGCGGGATCCGGGGCCGCCGATCGAGCGGGCAGGGGAGGGCGAGGGCGAAGCGCGGATCCGTGCCGCCGCGCGGGCGATGCTGGGCGAGAGCAATTATCGCGCCTGGCTGGCCGATGTTGGGATGCGACTGGCCGACGGCGAGCTGGTGATCACCGCGCCCACCACCTTCGCCGCCGATTTCCTTGCCAACAACATCGTGTCGAAACTGCGCCGGCCAGGGATGGCAGTTCGGGTGGTGCCGGCGGTGCACTGTGTTCCCGGTTAAGGGCCCCAGCGCTTGAACGTCCGAAACGCGGCCGGCTGGGCTTGATAGCCCGCCAGCCCGCCAACCGAAACCCCCCTCGATTTTTTAACTCGCAGAGAAAATGCAACTTACCGGGCGGTTTTGGGCAGCCTTGCTTCCATTCTTTTACCCTCCCCCCCTCCCATCGCCACCCTCGCCTTCGCTCCACGCCGCCCCACACGCGCACGAAAAAGGGCGGCGGAGGCCTTCGCCCCCGCCGCCCTTCAAGCGTCGTCTCAACAATGTCAGCGCGCGTCGTCTGGCGGCTTCCCCGTCACCTGCGCCCCCAGCGCCCATGCCGCCTTTTGCTCCCTCCACCACGCCTGCCAGCCCATCACCTGCGCCCGGTACACGTCGCCCTCCTCGGCCACGTCCACCAGCTGCAGCCTCAGCTCGGGATCCTCGACAACAACGATCTCTGCGCCGGCGGCAGCATCAGTCCCGACGGCGCATCGGGCCACGCTGGGCAGATCCGTTCGGCCGGCAGCACCCGCCTTGCCGCGCACCCGCTGCCGAGCAGCAGCACCAGAACGCCGCACATCCGCAATATCCGCATCAACCTTCTCCCCGATCCGCGCGCTGGCCTGGCCAGCCGCTGCCTCTGTCACCCGCTTGGCGCCCGTATGCGCCACCACAGCCGTGCTCTGCCCGGCCTGCCACGCTCCGTTCACCCGCCCTTCGGCACACTTCACCAGCGTCATCAGCGCGCCAGCCAGCGCCAGCAGCAGCAGCGGCCCTCGCCACGCCTTCACCAGGTCCAGCATCGCTTCACTCCTTGTCGTTGGCGGCTTTGCCCAAGGCATATCCACCCAGAGCCCCACCCAGCATCGATCCCAGATTGTTCAACAGCTGCAGCCGCTCTGCCAAAGCCTGCCCGTGCCAGCCGATCAACGTGCCACCCACCCCGATCAGCACGATCGCGCCGATAATCGCCAACGCCACGCGCTCGCTCATCATCGTGACACCGCCTCACCCGGCCGCCACGGCTTCGTATCGAACCGGCTGCCCACCTCCAGCGGGATCGTGCCATACCACCAGATGCGCGGCGGCGGCTCTTTCGTGCCGTCGACCATCGGGTTGTCGCTGATGACGTTGCCGGTGCCCTCAAAGCCCTTGATCTTGCCGATGCCGAACAACACGCCGGGATGGCTGGCCAGGATGTTGTATTTGACCACGCTGTTCGCGCACCCGCCGCAAGAAATGGTGTGCGAGAACGTCACCCAAGCGCGATTGCCGAAAGCGAACAGCCCATCAACACTGCCGCCGCCAATGTTGCCAAACAGGTTGGCTTGCATCACGCCCTCGGCGTTGTTGTTGACCAGCCATATCTGCGTCATCACCGGCCCGGTGCGCAGGCTCCAGCCTTGGATGCAATCGGGGTGCACGTTGTTGGCGCGCTCATACCAGCGGCAATCGTTTTCGCTCAGAACGATGCGATGGCTGCCCACCACATTGAAGCCGTCCGAGTTGCTTTCACGCGCCTTGTTGTTGTGCGCCAGGCTGTCGGTCGTCTCATAGAAGGTGACGCACACCCGAAACCGCCGGCACTCGCTATCCCGCACCGTGATCCACGTGCTGTTGCGCGCATAGATGCCGCCCCGGTCGCCCGTCAGCCATGCGCCAGTCGCACCCAGGGTGAGCGGCAGGCCCAGCAGCTTCGCGCCGCTTATGATGACATGGCTGCTGCCGCTGATCTGGATCGCCTGCCGTTCCCGCGTGTCCTTTTCCAGCGTGCCATAGGTGCCGCCCTCGATGTGCAGGCCGCTGCTGTTGGCGATGGTGACCCCTTCCGGGAACGCCGCGCCCGTCGCGTCGAGTGTCACGCCGGGCAGAACGGCCTTGTTGATGACGATGCGCGCCGGGCATGTGATGGGCCCGGTGGTGACAACGCCGCCGGCAGCGGAAGCCACCAGATCCTGTGCAATCGTGGCGCAGCTGGTCGCCGTGGCGCCCAAGGCCGCACTGCCCGCGCTGCCCAACAGCAGCAGCCCAGCCACGATCTGAACAACGCTGCGCCATACCATCCCGTAATTCATCATGTTGGCAGTCCTTTCCGCAATTTCGCCCCGGCGCGCGTCGTCGGGTTGGTCCACACCTCGCCGCGTCGCTGCGGGTGAAAGCTCAGATGCACCACATCGGTGGGCACGTAATAAATCAGCTGATCAAACGGGATGCCGCTCGCCGCGATCCGCCGCGCCGCCGCCAGCCCGCCCACAGCCTGCACCCTGAAATCCACCGCCCAGCCCAGCGCGTGATGGCTGGTCACCACCCCGCCCACTTCGCGGTTCACCGCCGGGTTGCGATACCAGCTGGTCACCTTGATCGGCGCTGCAAACAACGCCCGCACCAGCTCCAGCTGAGCCGCTGTCGATTGCAGATTGGCAAGGTGCGGCAGCGTGGGCTGGTTGGGATTGCCCATCGCCCGCGCCGTGTCCGAAGCCGTCGCCTCCGCCAGGCTGAAATGGCGTGATAGCTGCATCGCTATTCCTCCCGCAGCCACCGGGCCCGGTCGCCATCGCAGGCCCACTCGTGCCCGCGCAGCGCCGCTTCGGCCGGCGGCAGCGAAGCAATCACAAACCCGGGCCGCCAAGCGCCGCACGCCGGGCACCGCGCCTCGATCATCCCCGGCGCGCGCTCTCGTGTCGTCAGATCAGGGCGTTCGGCGGGCAGCGTCTCCAGCCAGTGCGCCATTACAGAAACGCCTGCCAGGGAATCGGCCCGGCATTGGCCGGCGTCAGGCTGGCCTCCACCACTGTGCCCGGCGTGTATTGCACCTGGGTAAATCCGGTCAGCGCGGTGCCAACACCATCGCTGCTCACCAGCGACACGCCAAATTCTGCACCCGCGCCAAAATCCACCGCGCCCGGTGTCGCCGATCGATTATAGGTGCCGGTCGTGTTGAACGATTCCCGGCCCACCTCTGCCCAGGCCCCGCCGATCCGGGCAAACAACGCCACCTCGGCATTTCCCGGCTCCCCGAAAGCCACCATTCCCACCGTCACGCTGAACCGATAGGTAAACCGCCCATCAAACGGCGCACTGCCGCTGCTGCGGTTGATCACCCGCGCCGGTTCGCCAACGCCGCCCGCGCTGCTGCCCGTATCGGTGATGGTGCTGCCGGCAGTCACAGTCTGGCTCTTGGCCACCATCGTAAAACCGCTGGCGCTCAGGCCATCAGCCGAAATCCGGATATTGTCGGCCGTCACCGATTTGCCGCCGGGCAGGAAAAACACCCGGGGCACGCCGGGCAGCGTGCCGGGAAAATTCACCACGTCGCCGTCGCGGGCATCGCCGCTGGCCACCAGCTGGGCAAAGGGATTGCCCGTGTTCGCCACAAAACTGGGCAGCGCCTGGCCGCTACTATCGGAAAGCCGGCTCACCACCGGCTGGTCCACCGTCACGTCCGCCCCAGGCGCGATGCCGGCCAGCAACCAGCTCGCCGCCGCGCGCGTGTCGAAAACCGCCGGCGTCGGCGCCGTCACCACCGGGCTTTCTTCCCGGTCCCAGGCAAAAACGCTGGCCGCCTCCTCGCGCAACAGCACAGTTGCCGTGCCGTCCTGGCTGAAACTGATATCGCGCACCCGCACCAGCTTGCCGGTCCACCCGCGCGTGGCGCTGTTGATCACGCCCACCTGGTTGCGCCGCAACCGCCAGCCCCGGATGCCCAACGTCACTCGAAATTCGCCGCGGATCAGCTGGCGCTGCGCCACCTGCTTCATAATGCGCTGGGCGCGGCGCGTTTCCTGCACCAGGCTCAGATCCAGCGTCAGCGGGCGCGGGCCCTTGGCGGTGCGCGGAATCGCCACCTCGGGCACGTCCAGCAGGTCAAACAGCGTCGGACTGGCCGGCTGGGTATATCGCGCGCGCACCACCGTAAATTGCTCGCCCAGCGGCGGTTGCGGCTGCCATTCGTAACCGGTCACAAAATCGTCATCGGTCAGGGTGAATGTCGGCGTCAGATCGTTCACCGCCACGCGAAAATTGAACTGGCCGCCGTGATCGGTGAATTCGCCGTTCACCGCGTCTTCGTATCGGGCGATCAGGGCCAGCGCGCCATCACCATCGGTGAAACTGCCGCCGCCTTCGTATCGCCGCTGCGATCCGCCGCCGTTCAACGCCACCGCTTCGTCACACAGCGCCGCCGCCTGCGCCCAGCCAGCCAGGTTCATCGTGTCGGCCGGATAATCAAACCCCACCGATCCCACGCCATTGATCTTCCAGCCCAGCAGAATGCTCAACAGCTGCAGCGCCAGGTTGCGCCCGCGCTCAACGCCCGAAACCTCCCACGCCCAGGTGGTGCAGTCGTTCGCCCGCTGCGGCCCCGACCCGCCCGCCACGGTGGAATCCCGCGCCGGGTCATACACCGGCATGCCGTTGCCGATCACCCGCCATTGGCCGCCGATGCCACTGCCAAACGGGCTCTGGCTGGTCTTCGAATTGTCGCTGCGCTTCACGCGCGCCTTCATCGTGGTGCAGCCGGTCAGGCGCTGCGCGCTGCCCCAATTTGCGCCGCCGTTGACCGTGTGGAACGCGCCCGGCCCGGCCTCCAGGATCACCTCGATGGTCAGATACCCGGCATATTTGCCCTGCACCCCGCCACCGGCGGTCCAGGCCAGATCCTTGTCGATCCAGATTTCATCGACGCTCTGGCTGCGGTGCGCCGCCAGGCAGAATACGTAATCGATATATTCCTGATTGGCCCCGCTCGCCTCAAAATGGCGCAGGTCCATCGCAAACAGCCCGCGGCCCAGCAGATATTTGCGCAACGCCGCCGGGTCGGGATTGATCGATTTTGGATCAAACGGCACCAGGCTGGATGCAGCGCCCCGCCCACCTCCGCCCAGCGCCGATAGCCCGGCCAGCGTGGTCGCCGCCAGCAGCGCAGGCACCGCCACCGATGCAATCGCGGCCGCCGCAAAACTGCCGCCCAGCGCGCCGATGATCCCGCCCGAAATCAACTGGCCGGCACCAGGAATCACGTTCACCGCGATGGCAGCGATCACCGCCAGCGGCTTCAGGATCTTGCCCATCAGTCAGCTCTTCCGACGGGCCAGCAGGCGATAATCGTCTCTGCCGCCATCCGGTGAAGGCCCGCTTCGCCAAACGCCATCGGCCCACCGCCGGTCATCACACCCAGAATGCTGCCATCGCTCACGATATCGCCCCGGTGCGCCGCCAGCGGCGGGATCCGCGCGCCCAGGCAGCTATCCGCCGCGTCCAGCAGATCGGCCCAGCCCAACGCCGCCAGCCACCGCGCCTGCCCGCGGGCACTGCGATACGGCCGCAGGCCAAACGTCAGCCGCTCGCCGCTCACTGCTTCGATGGCCAGCAGAATAAATCCTACGCAGTCGTGGCCCCATCGATGGGCGTAATCGTGCCCGGCCCAGGCCGCCACCACCCATCTCAATCGATCTTCCCACTGAGGGTGGCGCATCGGCAGCTGCATGATCAAACCAGCCTCACGAATTCGCTGGTGCCAAACGGCCGGCCACCGCCGCCACCGGGCACCACGGCCGGCGCCGTGTTCACGCCTTGGCTGGCGATGCCGGAAAGGTCGCCGGCATCCCACAGCGTCGAATTCAGATAGGTGCGGGCCGGCGCGTTGGCGATCAGCGCCGAAAAATTCTCGGCCTCCATCACCACCAGATACTCGCTGCTGCTCGCCCGGTGGCGCGGCACCGTCATGTACAGCCGGGCCAGCGGCTGGATCTCCAGCACCT
The DNA here is from genome assembly GCF_031422795.1 of Sandarakinorhabdus sp. GTDB lineage: Bacteria > Pseudomonadota > Alphaproteobacteria > Sphingomonadales > Sphingomonadaceae > Sandarakinorhabdus. Next base: position 21,412 of record NZ_JANPML010000057.1, on the reverse strand, counting down.
GGCCGTTCAGGCTGAAAATCACCTGCCACAGCCGCAGCCGCCGCCCCAGATACAGGGCGGGGTTCTCGATGGCGTTCAGCAGCGCCGGAAAGGCCGCGTCCGTGTGCAACTCGATGCTCAACGTGCCGGTGCCGCCTTGGCTGTGCTCTACCGGGCTGATGCGCAGCACGTCGGCGTTGATCGTGTCGAACGTCAGGCCCCAGCAATCGGCATCGCCGTCCGTCAGGCCCGCCGGCACGGTCAGCGGGCACGGGGCATAGGCGGCGCGGATCGGCAGATCGGCAAAATCGGCAAAGATCAGCAGCCCGATCTGCACCGATGATGCCGAAAGGCTGCCATCGCTGATCGCCATCAGAAATACTCTTCAAATTGCAGCGGCGGGATCTCGTGCAGCTGATACACGGCGTTTTGCCAGGCCAGCCCGTTGGTCAGCCGCATGAAACAGAACGGGAATCGCAGGTGCACGTCGGTGCCATCTGGTGGGCTTTGCCGGATCGGCCGTGTCAGGCCGCACACCCCGCGCCCGGTACCATCGGCGATCAGGGTCGCGCGCAAAATGTGAGTTTCCACTGAGCCAAAGGTGACGGCAAATCCGGGCAGCGCCTGCGCAGATCCAGGAGGCAGGCCCCGAACCGCCAGATCCAGCCCCAACTGGCCGGCGCCATCCACCTGCACCGGGGTGCTGATCTGCCCCGGAAATCCGGTCAGCTGACCGCCGGCCGGATACATCGGCACGACGCAAAACGCATCGGGCAGCATCATCGATGCCACGAACCCGCGCACCGGATACAGCTCGGCCGCGGTGCGGGTCACGATCTCGGCTTCGCACGACCAGATGGCGGCGGCGCCCAGATAAAGCTCGCGGCTGCGCCGGGTGAATTCGCTGCGCTGGATCACGCGCGGGTCAGGCAGTCGCCAGCTATCCTGCCGGATCAACACTTCCGATGGCACCTGCACCAGAATGCCCATCGTTACGCTCCAAAACTGCCGCGCGTGCGCGGCCGGCCGGCGCGGGCCAGCTGTCCGCCCACCTCGTCGCGGGCGGCACTGCGCGTCACGGCGTCCACCGATTGCACGAAAAACGGGCTGGGCTCGGTGCGCACGGTCACGTCAACCGCCTGGCCGCCGCCACCGCCGCCCATCGCCGGGTTCGGCGCGATCCGCCCGCGGCTGGTCGGAATGAATATCTCCGGCTTGTTTTCGCCCACCAGGTACGGCACGCCGGCTTCCACCGGCCCGCCGCTCGATCGCCGGCCGCCAAATAGGCCGCCCAGCAGACCGCCAAAAATGCTCGTCGGCGCCCGGCCAAATAGCCCGCCGATCAGATCGGTGAACCCGCCCACCGCCGCCTGGGCGAGGAAATTGCGCAGCCCCGCCTGCATCGCGCCCCAGAAACTCTGCCCGTTGGCGATGGCCAGGCCCAGCGTCTGGCCCAGCGACTGGCTGAAATCATCGATCAGGGCGACGGCCTCGCGGTCGATCGGCTGGATCGGCGGCAGATCGCCCATCGCCTCCAGCTCGGCATAGATCGCCGCCACATCCGCCCGCGCCGCCGGCAACTGGGAAAGCGTGTTGTCGGGCAGCCGGTTCAGCCAGCCCGATTCCTGATTGGCCAGGGTGAAACTGCCAGGCGCGCTCGCGCCCCGGCTGGCGCGGCCCCGGCCACCGCCGCCCCCACCTCGAGCGGGCGGCGGCGTGTTCCCGTACCAATTGCCGCCCATCGGAAACAGGCGCGACATCGGATCGGTCAGGCCTGGATTGCGCACCTCCTGTTCCCGCATAATGCGGATCAGCCGGTCTTCCTCGCGCTTCGAATTGGCGATGGCCTGCGGACTCACCGGTAGAAAGCCAAACAGCCCGCCTTCCAGGCTCTGCGTCCGTTCCCGCGCCTTCATAAGCGCGGTGATGGTGCCACTTCGGGTGCTGGTGTCCTGCTGCCCGGTGATGTTGTCGAACGCGTTGCCGATCCGGCCCAGAATATCCAGCACGCTGCCGGCCCAAATCGTCAGCCGGTTCTTGCTGCGCTCGGTGAAACTGTCGATGGACTCGTTGGCATCGGCGAGCTTAGCCACCATCTGTTCATCGATCACCAGCCCGGTGTCGCGGAATCCGTTTTCCAGTTCCTTCAGTGCAGTGCCACCATCGCGCAGAGCGGCGGCCAACTGCGGCCCCACCCGCTTGCCCACCAGCTCGGTCACGTCGGCGGCAAATTGCGCTTGGGTGGTGTATCGTCCAGCCGCCCCGGCGATGGCATCCAGCAGGCCATCGGTGGTGGAAATCTCGCCGTTGGCGATGCGCGCCGTCAGGCCCATCCGGTCGAGCACCTCAACGACGCCCTTGCCCGCCGTGCCGCCCTGCACCTCGCCCAGCGTGGTCAGCAGCCGCTGAAACAATTTGTTCTGCTGCTCGGCTGGCACCTCCAGCGCGCGCAGCGCCTCGCGCAGCGTCTGGAATCGTTCCACGCCGATGCCGGCCTGGTCGGCCGCCGTGCCCAGATCATCAGCAAAATTCAGGATGGCCTGGCTGCCGGCGATCACGGATCCCACGGAAAACGCTGCGAACGCCCCGGCCGCCGCGCCCTTCAGCAGGTTCAGCCCGGCTGCTGCCGCGTTACTGGCCGGCCCCATCTTCTCCACGGCCGCCACGCCCTTCAGCGCCGATTTCTGGGTCTGCTCCGCCCACTGATCGGTGAAGGCAGCCGCCTCCACCAGCTTCCGGCGCATCAGCTCAGTGCTGGCATCGAACTGCAGCAGCAGCCCCTTGGCGCTCGTCGTCATGATGCGCCTCCGGTTTCAGGCGGCTGATGCGCCTCTTCCCATGCGTCGAACGCTGCCCAGAATTCGTGCGGCGTCGATCGCCGCCACGCCTGCGGGCTCCAGCCAAACAGCGCCAGGGCGATTCCCATCAGGCGGCGGCGCGGGTCTTCTTCTTCGCGCCGGCTTCCACCAGCGCCTTGGCCCACGCCGCGGTGGCTTTTCCCCGGCGGTCATATCCCCCGCCCACCGCGCCGGCCAGGATCACGGCCAGACGGCTGTTCACGATCACCACGCCGGCTTCGATGATGAAATCCTTCACGCCATCGGGCTTGAACTGGCGGGCGGCGATCTGGTTCGGATCACCATCAGGCCCGGCCTCGCGGCCCCAGGCTTTCAGGAATTCGACCACGATCGCCGCCTGGTCTTTCAGGGTCAGACGGCCCAGCTGCGCCCCCTCGGCCAGCTCGATCAGCGCCCGGTCAGTGGCCGCCTCGATCTCCTCGATGGCCTCCCGACTGGGGCGCAGCAGATAGGTGACGCCCTCCATCTCGAATTCCATCTCGCCGTGGCTGTTCAGCCGGGCGGCAGGGCCAAGAGCGTGGGGGGGCAGATCACTCATCAGGCTGGGCTTCCAGTTCATCAAACAGGGTCGGCGCCGGCTGAGCCTCGCCGGTCTCGATCACGGCGCGCATTTGCGCCGCCCAAACCGCCGCCGGGATCGGCCCGCTGGCCATCGCACTGGCCAGCCCCGCCAGCGTCTCGTCAGCCTTCAGCGGCGGCACACCCAGCATCATCAGCGCCAGCCGCGCCAGCACATCCCAGGGCGGGATGCGCGGTGCCAGCAGCTCGGCCAGCGAACAGCCGGTGGCTTCCAGAATCACGGCGCTCTGGTCCGCGCTCAGCGGCTTCAACGCCGCCAGCCAGTCATTGTTCATCGTCGCTCTCCCGGATCAGGTGGTCAGCAGCAGGTCAACGGTCGGCGCCGCCGCCGGCACCAGCGTGGACTGCACGCCCACACCGTCGCGGAACGGATAATCAGTGTTGAACCCGGTGATGCGCATCACGCAGTCAAACACCACCACATCGGCGGCGTTTCGGATCTGCGCGCGCACGCTCGCCCGGGTGTTAGCCAGCGTCTTGAACCGGGTGGCCCCGTTGGAGTCCGGCAGTTCCGGCATGAAGGCAAAAGTCACGCCGTGCGTCACCCCGGCCGCGCCGCTCAGTTCAACCGGGCTGTCCTTCGTCGATTGGCTGTAGGTCCCCATCGCAAAACTGTGGCTCAACTCGCGCTGGCCCTTGATCTTGTTGAACGTGCCGGGCGTGGCACTTTCGATGAACACAAAATAATCATCACCATTGAAAAACGGCATCTCTCGGGTCTCCCTCTTACAAGATCAGCAGGCGCCACGATTGGCGGGTTACGTGCGTCAGGCCCTGCTCGCCTGAGGATTCGGTGCGGTTGAACGTGCAACGCAGCTGGCTGCTGGCGGCACCGTCGATCACCGGCCGGGCAAATTCCAGCCGCTGATAAATCGCGGCCGACAGCACCTCGGCATCGGCGCGGCTGCGCCCGTCCACCACGGCCGCCACGTCGATCAGCACTTCGCGCGGGCCGCCATCTTTCGTCTGGCACTCGCCCAGCTCGATCTCGTCCAGGATCACCACCGGCGGCGGCACCTCGTCGGGCGGCACGCCGTCCCACACCGGCACGGCCGCGCCCAACAGCTGCGGCCCGCCGCCCGAATTCAGCAGCGCCAGAATGGCCCGCCGCACCGCCGGAACCGGATCAGTCATCAAAGCCGCCCCCTGAAAAACGCGCCAGCACCCGCGGCCACAGATCCCGCAGCGCCACCCCGATGCTGTTCAGGGCAAACGCCCGCACCCGGCCGAACACGATGTCGAACCGCGCTTCGTTGATCGCCCGCACCCGGATCGTATATCGGCTGATGGCACCCGAAGGCGCCCGCCGCGTCGCCCGCACCGTCTGTGCCCGCCGGCCGCGATCGAGGATGTTCAGATAAAATCCCTGCCGCCGCGCCCTGGCCGAAAGCAGGCCAAGCTGAAACCGCAGCGTCTTCCGGCTCACCTTCGTCGAAAGCAGCGCTCGGCCTTCCCCGCCGCGCCGCGGCGTGTTGGCCCTGGCGTAACCCAGAATTCCCGGCGCGCGGCTGTCAAATACGTCGGCCAGTTCGGCCCGCGCCTCTTCCGGCAACGCCCGAAAAATCCGCCGTACCCGCGCCCGGCCTTTCCAGCGGGCCTTCGCCATTACGTTGGCTGCCCGGCTTCACACGCCATCTGCAGGCGCTCTCGCCGCTGATCCGGATCCACCGCGCTGTTGATCTTCAGCGCCAGGCCGTTCCACACCAGCCGGTGCCGCGTATCGATGCCGGCACGCCAGCGGATCGTGACGCGATAGGCCTGCGCCGTCCGCACCACCAGATCCTCCAGCGCGTCGTTGCCGGCCAGCGGCAGCACCTCGGCCGCCACCGATGCCACCCGCCGCCACGCCGTCCGCCGCCCGGCCGCGCCGTCTGGCGTGTGGGCCGGTGCCTCGATCACCACGCGGTTGCGCAGGCGTCCCGCCGCCAGGCTCACGACTTCACGGCCGTCATAAACCACAGCACGGCGTCATCCGCCCAGGTCATCACCCACGCGCCCAGCCCAAACAGGGCCGGCCCCACCAGCGAACCGACCGTGCGCCACCGCTCGATCTGCTTGCCCTGCACGCCCTGGTTGATTTCGATCGTGTCGATCTTCTCTTCCATTCGCTCCAGCACTTCGGCGATGCGCACCAGTTCGGCGCTCACTTCAATTTCACCTTGCGGCACAGGGCGCACGCGCCGGGCAGCTGCAGCCATGGTCGCCTCCCTATCCGATCAGCCGCCAGCGCAGCGGGCGCAGCAGCGCCTTGCCCGTTTCCGGGATCTCGCTCGAAATATTCCCGATGTTCACCACCTCGCGCACGTTGAACCAGTGCGCGGCGGTCTGGCAGATCGCCACCGTAACCGATGCCGGCAGCAGATCGATGGCCCAGCCGGCGGTGATATCGATGGTGATCACCGGATCATCGCCCAGCGTCGGCCAATCCGCACCCGTCGCCGGTCGCAGTGCCTTCAGCCCGCCCGGTGCCGGGCGGATCAGATAATCGGTCCACGCGGCTGGCAGGCCATCGGCCCCGGTATACGTCACGGAATCCACGCTGATCACCGGCGCATCCAGCCAGATCGGCCCGCCCTGGTCGCGCGTGCCGGCCCAGTCCTCGATCTGCGCGCGCATCGGCGTGGGCAGGATCGGCCGGCCCAGATAGGACTCCGCGTGCTGCCGCGCCGCTACCAGATATCCCATCAGCAGGGCATCGCTGGCGCTGTCATCGATGTTGGCCTGCGCGCGCAGCTCGCCCAGCGTCACCGGCTCTTCAGCCGGCTGGGCGGTGGCCGTGAATGAAACCCGCTGCATCAGCTGCGCCCCCTGTCTGTCATCGTCCGCCCGCGTGGTGCGGCCCCGCCGATGCCGCCGCGTTCGGCTGCATCGCCCGCCCGCCCGCGTTCGCCGCCCGCGCCCAGCCCGCCGCGCGCCGGCGCAAACACCGCCCGCGCCCGCAGTGCCGATGGCTGCACCTGCACGCCGCCCTGGGTCAAAATCGTCACATCGCTGCCGGTGATCACCAGCCGCCCGGCAGCAGGTGCCAGCACCGCCGCCGCCTGCAGGGCCACCGTGCCGCCTGCCAGCGCCAGCGTGCCTGGCAGGGGGGCCAGCGCTGCCGCCGCCACCAGTGCCGCCTGCGCGCCCGCCAGCGCCAGCATGCCAGCCGCCGGGGCCAGCACCGCCGCCGCCGTCAACACCACCGCGCCGCCCGCCAGCGCCAGCGTGCCCACAGCCGGGGCCAACACCGCCGCCGCCGTCAACACCACCGCGCCGCCAGCCAGCGCCAGCGTGCCCGGCTGCGCCGCCACCGCCGCCGCCGCCAGCACCGTGGCCACTCCGCCCGCCAGCGCCAGCGTGCCGCTATCGGGGGACAGCGTTACCGGTTCACCCGGTGGCAGCCCCCACAGATCGGCCCGCAGCAGCTGCCCGGCCGCGCCGGGATCAAACAGCAGATCGGCCGTGTAATCCGGCCGGGTGAAAATTCGCATCAGCCGTGCATGATCTTGCCGCCGCCGCGCAGTGTGCCGGTGGCGGCCGCCGATGTCAGCAGCAGCAGCATCAGGCAGCTGTTGTTCGGTACCTCAGGCAGGTTCAGCGCCGCGAAATCCGAAACCTGGGTAAAGTTCGCCAGCGCCAGCGGCACCGCCGTGCGGGGCCGCGTCGCCGTAAATCCGAAATTGCCGGCCACCGTGGTGCTGGCCGAAAGGGTGACCGAATTGATCGCCCGGATGAATTTGCCCTGATCGCCTGCCGGAATCAGCGGCGTTAGCGGGAACATCCGGCCGGCGCGGATCGTGCCGCCCACCGCGATCACGTTCAGGTTTCCCGTGGAACTATCGTTATAGGTGACGTTGATGGTCGCGTTCGATGCCGTCGCCCCGCCATCGGCGTACACTTCCAGCCACCACTGGATGTCGCTGAAATTCGCATCGCCGCGCCGGGCGGCTTCCAGGTTCAGGCCGCCGCCGCCCAGATCGAGGCCGGTGATGGCCTGCGGTGTGATGACGTTCAGCACCAGGCCGCCCACGTGTGCCAACCGGTCGTGGATCTCCAGCGTCATTGCCGAGTTGCTGGACGTGGCAAACAGCCAGCCGATGTAACTGGTGGCCGGTGCGGTCTGCTGGTTGAAGGCCACCGCCCCGGCGGTGAGATGGGTGGGCACGCCCGGTACGGTGCCGGGGATTGCGCCCTGCGCCGGCTGGCCGGTCGCGCGCCACAGAGATGTGAACCCGCCCGCCGCCTGGTTGGCGATGGAAGCCTTGTCGATCACGATCCGGCTTGGCCCGTTGGCCAGCGCGTTGATCAGCTGATCGCTGGTGCTGATCGTCATACCAGATCAGCCGCGTCGATGGTGAAGCCGCTGCTGCCCAGGGCGTCACCGTTGTTGGCCGTCTTCGCCGCGGCGGGGGTGACATAACGCAGGGTTGAACCGGTGCACAGCGCGACGTGATCCACGTTGCCGCTGGCGTTGGCGGTGGTGTTCTTCGCCGCCACCGTCAGCCGGCGAGCGCCGGCCACCGTGGACTTTACGAAATCGCCGGCGGTCATTGCGATCGCGGCCGCGTGGCGCGCGCGGGTGATGGCGTCGGCGCGGCTCGTTGGCTGGCCGTTGCAGATATAAAGCTCGGTCACGGTGGCTGCGATCAGATCCAGCCCCGCCTCCTGCACCGCCGAATCAACAAATTTGGCCATGCTGGTCTCCTCAGGCGCCGGTCGGCACGCGGCCGATCCGGAAAGTAATGGTGGCTTCGTGCACCCGGCCGGCGCTGGTGGTGATGGTGTTTACCAGTTCGTACACGCGGCGGTTCACCCCGCCTTCGACCAGGCAGCTGGTGACCAGCCCGACCGTGATCGGGCTGCCGTCCATCACGGCCAGCCCGCCGGCGTGCGTTGGCAGCACGGCCCACACCGAAGCCGCGATGCTCTCGCCATCTTCCAGCGGCCAGCTGATCGGCCAATCCAGCTTGGATCCCGGCGACTTCAGCACAAAGATCGGGCCATCCCCCGCCACCATCGGCGGCGCCACGGCAGCGCCAGTGCTGGCAAAGAACGCCATGAAGTGGGTGGTGATCATCCGCCGCCCCTCAAGCCACTGTGATGAAGTCTTGATTGTTGATCGTTGGGCTTGGCCCCCAATAGGGCTGCACTTCCACCCAGACTTCGGTGGTGCCGAAATCGTTGAACTGCGCCCCGGTGTAGCGGCTGCGCACCATGCTGGAACGGTTCGGCATATCCAAGATCACCGCATCGGTGCCAGTGCCGCCGCTGCCGTTGTGCAGATCATAGCCGGCCGCTGTGCGGGCGAAGGGCCGTGAGCCGCGACCGGCGCAGATGTAGATCGGGCCGGTGAGGCTGGCGAAGTTGAAGGCCACCGTGTTGCCGGTAACCACCGCGTTGGTGGGGAACCGTGCATTGGCCGGGTTGAAATCCAGGCTGTCGGGCACAGTGAGAAAATCCAGCCCGCCGCGCCAATCGCCGATGCTGCCCGCGCCAAATTCCAGCGTGCCACCGTTCGGATCAAAGGTGCAGGTGATGGTGTTGCCAGCCCGCACGGCGCTTGTGAGGCGCGGACCGTTCAAATCGCTGGGATTGGCAACCGGGTCCCACTTGTTGGCCAGGAAGCGTGCCCAGCGGCTGCGCTGGATGCCATACCCACTGTTCGGATGGTTCAGCGGTGCGCCGTTGTTCGTCGGGGTGAGGTGATAAACATCGGTCGAATTGTTGGCGGTGCGGGCGCGGTAGCAGGTTTCCAGATACGGGCCGGTGAAAAAGCGCGGATAATTGGCCGGCATCGTCACGGCCATCAGCCGCTTGATCTGCTGCGCTTCGGTGTCCGGCATGCCCGTGACCATCGCCAGTGGGCACAGGTAGCGCGGAACCGGGCCGCAGATTTCTTCGATAGCGGCGTGTTCGATCGCCACTTGCGCCGGGTAATCCGCCAGCATCGCGGCGAAGCTGGCATAAAGTGTTAGGTAAGTGTTGCCTTCGAACTGGCCGCCAACGTCCATGATATAGCCTGGCCGGCAATACATGTTGGCCAGGCCTACCAGCAGCGCGGCGCGGAACGATGTGCTGGCGTTGCGCTGGGATTGGAACGTGCCGCCCCATCCCGACATGCCGATGCCCACCCGCATGCCGGTGAGCGCCTGCAGCTTGCCCGCCATCTGCTTGTTTGGGCTGGCATTGGTGGCAGACGTGGTGCGCAGCCGGCGAACGCGGGGCAGGCCATTGGTGGACAGATCGCCGGTAGATACCTGATCGCTGCAATCATACAGCCAATCGTCAACCGGCGTGGTGGCCGGCGCTCCGGCATCGAGGGTGCCGGCGGCGGAATTGCCCTGCATCGCCAGCGACTGCCCACTGGGCACCACGCAAACGCTGCGCCGCACCACAGGCGAACGGCTGCGGCAGATGCTGCCCGGCGTCACGTCGAGGCAATCGATGACGAAGAAAAAGCCATCCGTGAGCGCCATGCTGGCGGCATCGGTTTGGGCCTTGGTGAGCGTGGCCGTGGTGAAGCGGCCGATCTGTTCGGCGGTATCGTCGCCCAGCTGCAGGACGCCCAGGGTGACGCCGGTTTGCAGGCCAATCACCGGCTGATTATCGTGCCCGGCAATTGGCAGCTTGGTCGCTTCGTTGATGATGCTGTAGCGCAGATCGGATGCAGCCGGCATACCGCCGCGCACCCGGAAGGTGAGCACCCCATCGCAGTTGCCGGCGGCATCGGAGTGCAGGTTCTTGCCGGGCGCTATCAGTTCGATGAACCGATCAGAATTGGGATCGCAGACGGTAAATTCATCGATCACCGCAACCGCCGGCCCGCGTAGGCCGTGCTGATCGGTGAGCGTGTGACCCGTGATGGCAGAAGTGTTGATGATGCGCTGGCCGTTCAGGAAGCAGGTAACGGTGGGCGAACCGCCATTCTGGCCAACATAGCGTTCGGTATAGCTGTCGCCGGGGGAAACCATGACGTTGCCGGTGGAGCCAAAGGAAGTGCTGCCGTTGGCCTGGTTCCACGCCCGCACGCTTATGGCGGTGATGAGGCCAGTGTTGTTGTCAGCTCCGAAATGAATCCAGCTGGCCGTGGCGGCGCCCAGGTTGACCGTGATGTGCGAGGCCAGAACATAGGTGTTAGCCGCGCCGCCGCCAGCGCCCAGCGTCATCGGCGTGCGCCGCACCCATATTTCATCAGCATCGCGGGTGACAAAGCCAAAGCCCTGCTGCGGATTGGTATTCGCGCCGCCGGAAAGATTGCCGCTGCCCACGGTGAACGGATCTGCGCCAGCGACATAGCGGGAAACGGTGTAGGGCGCGCCGCCGCCTTCCATCAGGCGGCCGGTCAGGCCAGTGCTGGCGGTGGTAAAAAGATCGGTCCAGGGGCCTTGCACTAACAGCGGCGCAGCAGCGGACGGGCGCAGACGCGCACGCAGGCCAATCCCGCCAACGCCAAAGCCGCCGACGAAGCTCATCAGGCCACCGGCACGATCGAAAGGCTGCCGTCGGTAGCACCATCGCGGATGAAGCTGATGAACTGACCGCTGGTAATCTGCCGATGCCACTTCTCGCCAGCTTCCAGCGGGATTGATCCCGGCCCAACACTGGCATCCACCGTGCTGGTGCCTACCCGCACGAAACCGCGAACGCTTGCGTGCAACAGCACCTCGGTGGCAGCAACAGCGGTGGATCGCACTGGCCCTGCGCCGGCCGTGGTCAGCCGCTGACCGGCGGCGTCGTCATAATTTCGCGTGGTCTGGCCCAGCCGGTCAACCACCGCGTTTATCGTTTCCAGCGCCGCCAGTGTGGCTGCGCCCAGCTCGACCGTGCCGCTGATCGCGGCATTGATGCTTTCCAGCGCTGCGAGCGTCGGCCCATCCAGCGCCACAGTGCCAGCGACAGTGGCGTTCACCGATTCCAGCGCCGCCAGCGTGGCCGCATCGAGGCCGATCACCTGCCCAGCCGGCACAGTGATCAGCACTGGCAGGCGCGCACCGTTGGCGTCCGCCACCACGATGGCGGCGTTGTCAGCACCGAACGCCAGCTTGGCATAAGGAAAATGGACGCCGCCCACCTCATCGGTGGCAAACGCAACGCCGGCAGCCGGCGCGGTGACGTTATCGGGCATCCGCCCCTCCTCTTTTAATCCGTTTCAGCAAAAGGCCGGCGCGAGGATCCCCCGGCCGGCCCTTCAACTCGATGCGCGCAGCCCTCAGGCGGCGTTGGCCTTGGCCGCGAGATGCTTCTCGATCAGCTCGACGATCTCGGCCTTCTTGGCCGCCTCGCCCAGCTCGATCCCCTCAGCCGCCGCCATCTCCTTCAGCTGCGGCACCGTCAGGCTGGCGATCACCACCGTCTCCGTGCCCTCCGGCAGCTGCTCGGTGATGTCGTCGGCGCAGCCCTGGCGCACGAGGAAGGTGGCAGTCTCGAGATCGAGGTCTTCGCCCACCGTATGGATTTCGCCTTCGTCAACGTGGCTGCCGTTCACCAGCGTGCCACGCAAATACTGAATGATCTTCATGGAAAATCCTCCCGCTGGAGTTCAGCCGGGCGGGGGCGGCGCGCAAACGCCGTCCCCGCCGTTCAGACTCAGTTGGCGTCGACGCAGGCGGCGAAGCTGGCCACCCGACGCACGGCCACATCGACATCCTGCAGCGCAATGGTGCGCAGGGTGCCGGCGGTGCCGCCGGTGTACGGATCGATCAAGATGTCGAGACCGCCCCACATCCCGATCAGCAGGTCGGCAAAGTTGCCGAACAGCAGAGCGGAAAGGTTGGTGCCCGAGCCCTTGGTGAGGTTGCGCGGCACCTGGTTCGAGGCGATGGCGCGATAGCCGTTCACCTCGTTGTTGCGCCAGATCGGCACAGCGGTGGTGTTGCCCAGCTCGGCCGTCTTCTTCATGCGGCCGCGCAGCGCCGCGTTGGTGATGTAGGCGCTGGTCGGCACGTCGGCGTTGGCGTTGCCCACCGTCGTTTCCAGATCCACCACGGCATCCCACGTCAGCGGGCCGCCGTTGGTCCCGATCGCCACCGAACCGATGCCCGCAGTCTGCAGAACGCCGCGCGGCTGGTTGGAAGCGCCAGAACCGTTGAGCGCGCCCAGATCGATGCCCAGCGCAATCTGCTTGGCGATGTCCATCCGGACGAACGCTTCGACATCGATCGAGCTCTGCAGCAGCAGGCGCCGCGACACATCGACAAACGAACCGATGGTCTTGGGCGTCAGCGCCACCTGGTCGAAAGCCTGCTGGCTTTCGGTCGGCGCACCGTTTTCCGCCACCCAGAAGGTGGTGGCGGCGCCGGTCTGACGCGGGATCGCCACGGCGCCCACCAGGCCGGTGAGCATCGTGGCGCCGGCTTCCAGCACCGACATGCGGTTGCGCAGGATTTCGATGAACGACATGCCCAGCACGCTGGTCTGGACGGTGTTGCCACCATCCACAGCCGTGCCCACGGTCAGGTCGCGCTTTTCACCAGCGGCGGCCATCGCGATCTGGCTGGAACGGTTTTCGCCAAACACATTTGAACGCAACACTTCGGCCGGGATGGTTTCGCCGCGAATCTCACCACCATCGCGGCCGTTGATCTTGCGGGCTTCGGCCGAGCATTCGAGTTCGAATGCAGCGGCGCGCTGGGCCTGCTTGTCCTGCGGGTTGGCCAGGGCGTGCATCAGCCGGACCACGCTGTAGGAACGCACGTCCTTCAGCGAAAGGCCGAGTTCCTGACCCAGCTTTTCCTGACCAGCCACCTTCAGCGGTGCAGCACCGCCGCCGGCATTGCGCTGTTCCAGCCCGGCCAGTTCTTCGGCGCGGCTGGCCTGATCGTCGAAGCCGCGAGCTTCGGCAATCTTGGCGGTGTAGCTGGCCTTTTCCGTGTCATTGAGATCACGGTTTTCGTTGGCGGCTGCCTGATTGATGGCGCGCGCCTCGGCAAGCGCGGCCTTCGCAGCCGCGCGCAGTTCTGCGACAGTCTTCATCGCTTTCTCCTCTTGGGTTGCGGGCGGCTCCGTTGATCCCGGCAGCCCAGGCCGGGCGGGATCTGCAAGGCTCAGCGGCCCAGCGAAATTTCCATCAGCTCGAGCTCGCGAGCGCGGCTGGAGGTGGCGACAGTGGCGGCGGTGCGCTGCTCGGCAGCAAGGAACGCAGCCAAACCGGATGCGCTGGCATCCCCGGCCGCGCGCAGCTGCACATCCGTCGCCAGATAGGCCGGAAAGGTGCACGGCGAGACATCGAGCAAGCGCGAAAAGCGGGTGATAGTGCGGCACACTTGGCCGTCTTCCATGCGCACCCACTTGTCGCCATCAGGGGCCACGAAGAATCCGAAGCTGCTGCCGGCCACCCGCTTGTCAGCGATGAAGCGGGCAACCTGTTCCGACAGATCATCCTTGGCCAGATCGAATTCATAGCGCAGGCCGATATCGTCCACCGAAAGCCGCAGCGTGCCGGCGGAGCTGCGCGCCAGCGGCTGGTTTGCATCGTGGTTGAACAGCGCCACCACGTCCTGCTCCAGCACGCCGTCAAAAGCGCCTGCCGCGATCAACTCATAAAAACCGCCGAGATCCTGACTGCGCACGTTGAACCGCGCTGCATAGCCCGCAACGGTATCGGCCGCCGATATGTCAATCTCGGTTTCAGCTGCCGCCATGGCCTCAGCCAGCGGCCTGCCGGCGAAACGAAGCTCGATGCCAGCAGTAATGGCAGACACGGTGCGCATGGATTACTCCTCGGTGTTGTCGGCTGCACCAGGCACGGCCCTGGCTTCCTTGGTTTTGGGCGCGGCGGCGTTGGCGTTGCCTGGCACGAACAACTGATCGCCCTCTGGCCCGATGGCCGGCAGGCCAACCTTCCGACGCGCCTCGTTGATGGTCATCACGCTCCACTGGCGAGCGTGGGACAGTGCCTGCATCCGGCTCAGCAGGTCGCCCTGCAGCAGCTCGTCAGTCGGGATCCGCAGTGCCAGCCGGCCGCGATCGACGTCGGCAAACAGCTTGTTGGTGGCCTCGGTGCAGATCTGATCCAGGTGCGGCTCGATGCAGTCGATCACAAAGCTGATATTGCCCTGCTCGACATTGTTGTATTTCATCCCGTCGATCTCGCCGAGCTTGTGCAGCGGCATATCAAAGATCCGGGCAACGTCGGCGATGCCGAACCGCTTGGTCGCGATGAACTCGGCATCGCCCAGCGGCATCGTCCACGGCTCGAAGCTCATCCCCTCCTCGAGCACGCCCACGCTGCCGGCGTTGCTGCCGCCCTGCCACATCTCCTTGATGTCCGCCCTCAGCCGGTCGGCCGCTGGGGGCTCGAGCGCGTTCGGGTGCTTCACAAAACCGGATAGCCGGACGCCCTGCTCATAGAAGTTGGTCGTGAATTCCTGCATCGCATCGCTGGCACTTACCGTCTTGCGGTGCAGCGAGATCAGCGACAGGCCCTGCAGCCCGTTCCAGCTGGGGCCCATCAAATGGAAAATGTCGTCGTCGGCCAGCTCGCGCCCGCCCACCCGGTAGATCTTCTGGCCGGCCTTCGTGTCGGGGATACAGTCCTGGCTCAGCAGTGGCCACAGGCCCACCGCCGCGCCCGTCCGCACGTCGCGCTGGATCTCGGCATAGAAGTTGCCCCACAGCAGCTTGCGGTTGCTGGTGAGCTTCCAGAAATTGTGGCCGTTCTGCCAGCCGTTGGGCTTGTTCTTCAGCATCCTGCCCATCGGCAGGGTCAGCAGCTGCTTCGGCCGCTCCGGATCGGTTTCGTCAACGATGATCTTCGGCAGAGTGGCGATGGTCTTGTCGATCTTGTCGACGCACAGAAACACCGCCGGCAGGCCCATCGCCTGCATCGGGTTGGCCAGCGAAAGGCCAGGCATAGCCGTGAAATTGCTGGCACGGCGGAACGACTGCGCCGCGTCGAGAAAGCCGCGCCGTTCACCAGCTGGCGCGCGGCGGATCTCGAAGCCCAGGATCTTCATAGACGGATGATCCCTCGCTCGCTGTAGACCGATTTCTTCCGCGCCACCTGAAACCCAGCCGCCCCGACGCCCATCGCCTTCGTGATGATTCCGTCGATGCGGCCGCGGCTGGTCTTCTTGTCGAACGCCCGGTTGCTCTGTCCGTCGCTGATCATCTTGGCGTTGGCGGCGCAGGCGGTGTTGATCGGGTTGGCGTCGATGGTGATCGTGCCGTCGCGCAGCCGGTCTTCGAACGCGGTCACGCTGCCCGGCATTGAAAGCTGGTGATCGATGAACCGCACCTGCGTGCCCTGGCTGTGCGTCACCATCATCAGGCCCTTGCCTGCCGGCTTGTCCTTGCCCTGGTACCGCCACACCTGCAGATCCACGCGGCCGGCGGCTTCGATGAATTCGTTGATCTTGGCCGGATCGAACGTCAGGAATTCCACCAGCTGCGTTTCGGCCAGGTGCTGCACCTGCAGCGCCACAAAATCCTTGCTGATCATCGGGCCCGGCACGATCGTGATGAACCCATCAGCGGCCCAGGCTTCATAGGCCATGCCGTCGATCTTCGCCCGTTCCGCCACCCCGTCGCCGCGCGTCCAATACCAGGTCTTCTGCACCAGCCGCACCGCTTCGGGATCTTCATCCATCGGCGCCGGCACAGCCCACGTCGCTGTCAGCGCCACCAGATCGTGCCGATCGGCCAGATCGAGGCTCAGCCAGCAGCGATAGTTGACCATCTGGCCTTCATCGACCGGCGCCAGCGCCCGATCCCACAGCCGGGGATCATCCAGCCAGAAATCCGCCCCGCCGCCGGGGATCCCGAAATACAGCCGCTTCAGGCTGGCGGCCTTGGCCGGGGAAACCCGTGCCTTCTCCACTTCCTGCCGGATGTTGTCGATCGGATAGGTGACGCCCAGCGCCGGCATCGCCTTGATCCAGCAGGCCTCATTATCGAACACCGTCTCGCGGTCGGCCACGTCGACCCGGGCGACATAGGCGAACAGCGTATCCAGCTGTTCTTCCCCGCGCAGCATCCGGTGCGCCCGTTCGGCCAGCATCGTGCCCACCGCCTGGTCGAACGCCGGGCAGTTGGTCAGCTGCAACAGGAGCCCGCCCACCGCGTTCTTGGTCAGCGCCTTCGCCCACATCTCGATCAGATTGTAATCGGTCAGCTCGTGCACTTCGTCGACACCCACCGCCGCCGGCTTGAAACCGCTGGTCTTCTTGGCGCTGCCGGGGCTGGTCTTCATCACCGATCGGCTGGCGATGTGTTCTATGGTGTGGATATTGTCGCCCACGCCGCGCACCAGAAACTTGCCCTGGCTTTCCAGCGTCACCCCGTCCTCTTCGCCGGGGATCGTGGATTGTACGATGGTGCCGGCGTCGCGCAGCGTGATCAGGCTCTGTTCGTCCTTCGGCCCGGTGATCACCACCTCGGCCCGCTTCCGGCCAAAACCGCCCAGCATCAGCAGGCTGGTGCTGGCGAGCCACGGCGTCTTGCCCTGGCCCTTGGCCATGTCGATCCACGCTTCATCAAACCGCCAGCGCCAATCGCCTTCGCGGGTCTGCCGCCACCAGCCGAACAGGCTGCCGCTGGTAAAGGCCATCCAGTCCAACAGCGTGAACGGATCGCCGGCCTTCGGGCCATCGGTGATGGTGAAATTGCTCGGATAGGAATCGATGATCCGCTGCGCCTCTGCCGGCCGCCACTGCAGCCCGCGCAGATGCCCGTCGCTCAGATCCCGCAGGTGGCGCTCGGCCGCCATCCGGGCGTATTCCCCGCAGACAATCCGGCCATCGGCCATCCGTTCGGCGATAGCGGTGCTGCGATCAGCCTGGGCCACCTTCAGAACTCGATGGCGTCACTGCCGCCCGGCTTCTTCTTGCCGCCCCGGCTGGGCACCTTGCCCTTGGCCGCCGCCGCGCGCTTGCCCGGCGTCAGGCCCAGATCGCCTTCAAGCTGGCGGATGATGGCCAGCTGCTTGTTGGCGATGCTCAGCGCCGGGTGCTGCATCTTTACCTTGGTCTTGGGTGCCTCGATGATTGAGCCTTCGCGTTGCACCAGGGCGGTCGTTTCCTCGTAGGTGATCATCGCCAGCACCAGCCGGATCACCATATGGCGGTTGGCCTCGGTCAACGTCTGCTGCGCTTGCAGCTCGGCCACGATGGTGGCCCAGTATTTGCTGGCGGTTCCCACCTCGGCGGCGGTCAGGCCGGTCTCGGCCCAGTCCGGTTCCTGCATGCCCTCTGGAGGGCAGGGACAATCGCTCATCTCGCCCTCCCTTCGGTCCAGAATGAACACTGCTTCATTTGCACGGTGGCGGCTGGCGTGGCCTGCTGTGGCCGTGATCCCCGCCGATCTGCCGCCCGCCATCATCTGCGAGGCCCCGCGCGCCATCGATGGCGATACGCTGGCCTGCGCCAATCTGCCCAGGAACGTGCGGCTGGCCGGCATCGATGCGCCGGAACTGCACCGCTGCCGGCGTGGCCGCGTTTGCACGCCCGGCGATGGCCGCCGCGCCGCCGCCGCCCTGGCCGCGCTGCTGCGTGCCGGGCCGGTGCGCCTGCAGCTGATGGGCGAAGGTGGGTTCGGCCGACATTTGGCCGTGGCCTGGGTGGGCCGAGTAAACGTGAACTGCGCGATGGTGGCGCGGGGGCAGGCGGTTAGACGGTATCGGCGGATCAGCTGCTGATCAGCGGCGATTCCACGGGTGCGCCGGATCCAGCGGGCGACCGTCGCTGCCGCTGCCCAGCGGGCTGGCGTCGCGATCGGTGCGGGCGCCGTGCGCCTGGTGGCAGGTGTTGCACATCGATTCCCTGTTGGCCGGGTCGCCCCACAGCTTCCAGTTGATTGAATTGTCCGGCTGCCGAAACGGCACCTTGTGGTTGAAATCCGTCGCCGGCACCCGCCCGCGGCCTTCAGCCTCGCAGCGTTCGCACCAGGGCTGCTTCGCCAGCTGCTCGGCGCGCATCTTGCCGTGGCGGCTGTCATAGCCCCGGTCGCTGGCGGCGGGCCGCTTTCCGGGCGGCGCTCCGGTCAGGTGGCGTTCCCGTGTGTCGCGCACCGGTGGGATGCACCAGCCGTTGGGATCGGTAAAATCATGATACCAGGCGTGGACGTAGCGGACGTTGACGCCCGCCGCCTCGGCTTCCGCCAGCGCGGCTTCCTTGCCGGGATCGACCACCGTCACCCGGGCGTTCAGTTTGCCCGCCAGAAAATCCCGCTGCCACTGCTTCGGGCTCAGCGAGATCAGCCACACCTCGTGGCCGGGATCGGCCCTGGCCAGATCGGCCAGCCGGCGGTTGCGTTCGTCCAGCGCCAGCGCTGCCCAGTCACCCGGCCGGCCGTTCGACAGGCGGGCGATGATCTCGGCCAGATCGATGATCTCCGCATCCGGGCGGCAGTGCGCGAGAGCGTATTCCCGCAGGCCCGGCCCCGGCGGCCCGGCCACCACGTGCACCCGGCAGGCCGGCATCGGCAGCCAGGTGGGATAGGCGGCGGCGCGGTTGGTGCTCGGCCCGCTCACAGATCGGGCCAATCGGCATGGCTGCCCAGGGCGGCATCGCGCTCGATCTCGGCAGCAAAGCGCGCGGCCTCGGCCAGATCGGGCTCGACGGTAAGGGTATCGGGCGGCGTATCGCTGGGGGCCGGCTCCGCAGAATGGGCTGGCGCGGCTGGCGGCACGGTGGCGATGGCCACCCGATTGGGGTCGGCTTCGCTGCCTTCCAGGCGGAGCACGTGGGCCTCGCCGTAAAGATCGATCAGCGTCGCGCGAAGTTCTTCAGGTTGCACCCTCGGCATCGGGCACCTCCCGGTTACAGTCCATCGGCCCTGAGCGCGGCAGCGATCCGCCGGCATTCCCGCGATGCTTCATCACGGCGTTCGGCCAGGGCGTGGGGATAGGCGTGCATCAGTGCGATGCGGTTGATCTTGTCGGCCAGCTCGTCAACGCGCTGGGCATAGGAGCGGCGCTGGCTTGCAGATGGGGGCGGGGCTGCTGCCATGAGCGCCTCCCTGCTCGGGGGCCGAAAATGAAAAACCCCGGCGGAGGGGCCAGGGCTTCTCGTGGCGGATTTCCACCACTGGCGAATTCCCTAATCGAAACTCCGGAGATTTTCAAGCCCGGTTATCGATTAGGACGTTCACAGCCGGTAGTGCGTGACCAGCCGGGTAAGGCACAGCTTCACCACGAAGGCCCAGCGATCGCGAGTGAAAGCGCCCAGCCGGTCGTGGGCGTTCGGCACGTCGCCAAAGCTGGCATCGTGCAGGATCAGGGAATCGAAACCCCACACCAGGCCGGGATCGATCTGGCCCCGCGCATCGCGGTAACGGTCCCAGGCGTCCATCTGCGCTTCGTTCTGGCCGCCCGGCGCGCGATAGTGGCCGGCCTGGCCGCCGGCCGTGACGGGTTCATAGCAGCTGGTGACGCGCGGGTTGAAGCCGGCGCGCTCGTAATCGCAGCGATAGCGATCGCCGGCCGTGAGCTGAGCATCATCTATCAGCGCGCGATTGAACCAGCGCTCCAAATTTCGGGTATTCAAATTGCGGCGAAGATTGATCGGATGGCCGGTATAGGGATCGCGCACCTGCAGATGATCCCAGCTGCCGTGGCGCAGCTGCTCGGGCGTCGGCTCCACCCGGTCCACCGCCACCCGCCGCTCGCGTGTCGCCTTGCCCATTCACCACCTCGCCGCCGCCATGCCCTGATTAAACATAATGCATCATCTGCGCAACATCTCCCAGCGCACAGGGCAGGGTGGCGATGCAGGGCGAATCGGCACCAGATCGGGAACACTCCCGGCACGGATTGTGCCCCCTTTCGTGCCCCCACTGCCCGCGCCTCGCGCGCCTTTCGCGCCAGCCCTTCGCCTGCAACGCGCGGAAGTTATTGAATTTATGGTGCCGGATGAGGGGATTGAACCCCCGACCTTCGGTTTACAAAACCGCTGCTCTACCGCTGAGCTAATCCGGCCCCGTGCTTGTGGGCAGGCTGCCGATAGCGTTTTGGGCGGCCTTACTCAACAACCATTGGCACAGGCCGGATCGGGCGACCACCAGACGATGCGGGCAATTGTATCGCCGGCGGCGACACGGGGATCGGTGGTGATCATGTTGATGCGGCCTTCTGCCGGGGCCGTTACCGTTTCGACAACGCCGCCAAACGCATCACGCAATTCGGCGATGGGCTGATCCTTCTTCACCGGACTGCCCAGCGGCAGCAGCAAGCGCATCCAACCCGGTTTGCTGGCGCGAACGGCAACGATATCGTTGGCCACGGTCAGGTTGGCGGGCGGCGGCGTCAGCTTGCCGGGCAGCATCTTCATCTCGCGCATCAGGTTGAGCAAGCCAGCCTCGCCGCGCGCGATCATCTGATCGTCGAACATCTCGGGCCGGCCCAGTTCCAGCGTGATCGCCGGCACACCATCATCGGTAAGGGTGTTTTCGACCGTGCCCTTGTCGCCCTTGTCCATCTTGATGATGTCGGGCGCGACCAGTTCGGCCATGCGGCGGGTGCGCGGCGTGGAGGCAAAGGCATACAACATATAAGCGGTGCCGCGCGACTGGGTGTGCAGGTCCACCGCCGAATCGGCGTTGGGGCGGATCAGGCGGCTCCACAGCCGGCCGGCAAAATCGGCGATGGCGCTGCCGCCTTCCTTGCCAGGCAGCTCGCGGTTGAGATTGGGGGCGCTGCGCGACCAGTCCGGCGTCCATTGCCGGGCAGATTGCATCAGGCCAGGCGGGTTGAGACCGGGCACCAGCGTCACCGTGCCGGCCAGTTTTGCCGGATCAATGGTCGCGGCCAGCCGGTGCAGCACGGCGATACCATTCAGTTCGTCGCCGTGAATACCGGCCGTCAGCATCAGGCGCGGGCCGGGCTGGGCGCCTTTCACCACCACCACTGGCACCAGCCAGGGCTGGCCAACCGGGCTTGATCCAGCGCGAAACCACAGACGCTGCACACTGCCAGCGGCAATGTCATTCACGTCCAGCCGATCGATGATGGTGACGCCATCAAGGCTGCCAGCAGCTTGCGTGGCGGCAACTGCCGGCTGCGCCGCAAGCAGCGTGGTGGC
>NZ_JANPML010000056.1:0-4081 GCF_031422795.1 Sandarakinorhabdus sp. | reverse complement strand
CGCGACGGCAAATTCGCCCGCGCCGCCGGCATTGGCCCCACCGATTTCCCCGCCGGCATCGTCGAGGATTTCCGGCTGGGTTCCACCATCCTGCCTTTGCAGCACACGACGGGTTTCCTGCGTGCGCCGGCCAACAACGCTTTTGGTTTCGTCACGCAGGGCTTCATCGATGAACTGGCGCATGCCGCAGGTAGCGATCCGGTGCAGTATCGTCGTGATTTCCTTGGGCCGGCCCGCATCATCGGCGATCCCAAATCACGCGGCCCCTACAACACGGGCCGCATGCGCGGCGTGCTCGACAAGGCCGCCGTCATGGCCGGCTGGGGCCGCAAATTGCCCAAGCGGTCCGGTCTGGGCATCGCCTTCCACTTCAGCCACCTGGGTTATTTCGCCAATGTGGTCGAAGTGGCGGTGTCGCCGGCGGGCGTGGTGAAGGTGGTGAAGATCTGGGTGGCCGGCGATGTTGGCCGCCAGGTGGTCAATCCGGCCGGGGCCATCAACCAGGTGCAGGGCAGCGTGCTCGATGCCATTGGTGCAGCCATTGGCCATGAAATCACCTTTGCCAATGGCGCCATCGAACAACGCAATTTCGGCGATGTGCCGATGCTGCGCAACGAACAGATTCCGCCGATCGAAATCGCCTTCCTTACCCCGGATTATCCGGTGACGGGTCTGGGTGAGCCGGCCTACCCCGCCGTCGCCCCGGCGCTGGCCAACGCGATCTTTGCCGCCACCGGCGTGCGCCTGCGCAAATTGCCGCTGGA
Organism: Sandarakinorhabdus sp.; assembly: GCF_031422795.1. Lineage (GTDB taxonomy): Bacteria > Pseudomonadota > Alphaproteobacteria > Sphingomonadales > Sphingomonadaceae > Sandarakinorhabdus. Next base: position 3,317 of record NZ_JANPML010000056.1, on the reverse strand, counting down.
TTTCAGCGCGCTGAAGGCCTGACCGGTCACATTCTCGTCACGATGGATCGGCAAGCGGCCATGATGATGCGCTTTGCCCTGCCCGCCCTGTTGCTCGCCGCCCCCGCCGCCGCGCAGGATGTGCAGAGCTGGACCAGCTTGATCGCGCAGGGACCAATCGATGGCCGCTTGCTGCTGTGGGCCGAGGCGCAGGGGCGACTGGATCAGGATGTCAGCCGTTTTTCCGTCGGCATCGGCCGCGTCGGCCTGGGCGTGCGGTTGAAGAATGATGTCGATCTGATGGCCGGCTATCATTTCCAGCATAATGAACTGGGCGGTGGCCGCACGCGCGATGAACATCGTGCCTGGCAGCAGGTGCAGGCCCCGGTGTTCCGGCGCGACAATGGCCTGACACTGATCAACCGCTGGCGGCTGGAACAACGGATGATCGTTGGCGCCAATGTCACCGGCTGGCGCCTGCGCATGCAATGGCGGCTGGTGCAGCCGCTGAACGGGCGCGGCACCGCCGGGCCCGTGCTGCAGACCGAGACGTTCGTAAACCTGAACGATACTGATTGGGGATCGCAGGCCGGGCTTGATTCCCAGCGCACGCTGGTCGGCTGGCTGCAACCGCTCAGCCCGCGCCTGAATCTGGAAGCCGGCTACATGCATGTGTTCCTGCGCCGGCAAAGCGGGGATCAGGGCAATCACATCATCAGCCTCACGCTCAACCGCCGGCTCGGCTAAAGCGGCCAGCCGGGGCTTGCCGCAGCGTCTCTCCGGCTGATCAATGCGTGTGGGCGCCGGCGGCGGTTTCGGCCTTGAACGCCACATCAACCGAGCCGGCCTTTTCAAAGTTCAGCCGCGCCTTGATCATCGTGCCAGGCGGCACTGCCGCCTTGAGGCCGATAAACATCACGTGCAGGCCGCCGGGGGCAAAGACCACCATGCCACCGGCCGGGATCACCACGCCGCCAGCCGCACTGCGCATTTTCATGATGCCACCCTGATTGATGGTGCCGTGCAGATCGGAGCGGGTGGAAGCAACGGTGGTTACCGACAACAGCCGGTCTGCCGCCTTGCCCTTGTTGGTGATGGCCATGTAACCGGCACCGGTTTTCGATACCGGGCTGGCCACCCGAATGACGGGATGATCGATCACCAGCGCGCCGGCCTTGTAGGCATGCGCCAGCGCCGGCGCCGAAACAGCCAGCATCAGGCTGGCAATCGCGCTGCGTTGGCGCCAGCCAGCCATCACGGGTTGCGCCGTTCGGTCAGGCCCAGGGCCTGCACATCGGCCGTTGCCGCCGCCAGATCAGCCTGCGCCACGATTTGGCGGAAGGCGGCATCCAGCCGGCGCACCTGCGCATCGGCGGCGGCTTCCTCGCGCAGATTGACCAGGAAGAAATCCGACGCGCCTTCCTGGAAACGCCGGCGTTCGGCACCGGCCATGGTCAGGGCGCGGTCCTGTTCGTCGATGGCAATGCCCAGCAGCCGGCGGGATTGCCGCGACGCCACCGACAGGCCGCCGATTTCCGCCCTGATCTGATCCTCGATGAAGCGGCGACGCTGCTGAAAGGCCTCGATTTCCGCCTCGGTCTGGCTCAATCGGCCGCGTGCCGTGCGCTGTTGGATCGGCACGGTCAGGGTCACGCCCACCTTGGCCTGATTGCCGACATAGTCGCGCCCGCCCAGACCGGGATCCCCCACAAACTGGTTCACCTCGGCCACCAGATCGAGGCGGGGCAGGAAATTGTTGCGATCCAGCGCCAGCCGGGTGCGGGCCTGGGCGATGCGCACATCCACCACCCGGAGATCGGGGCGATTTTCCAGCGCCGTCAGCATGTCGTCAGACACAGGCAGCGGTGGCGGCAGCATGCGCGGCAAACGATCGGCGCCGGGCACAATCGGGTTGCCATCAGCATCGCGCCAGAACAATGACAGCGTGATCGCCGCCTGTTCCAGCGCCTGTTCGGCCTGCACCACCAGTGTTTGCCGGCGCAGGATATTCTGTTCGTTTTCGGTCAGCAGGATGGCCGGCCGCAAGCCTTCGGCGACCTGGCGCTTGAACCCGGCCTGACGGTCGAGCGCCAGTTGCAGCAGGCCCTTGAACACTGTCACCCGCTGCCCGGCGATCACCCAGCTGTTCCATGCTGCGATGGTGCGGGCCTGCACCCCGATCGCCACCAGCAGCCGATCATTGTCGGCCAGCACGACATCAGCGCTGGCAACGGCGCGGTTGAAACGGCGTTCATCGATGTCGCGGTCGCGCAGCAGCGAAAACAAGGTGCCCACGGTAAAGCGGCCCAGCCGGGCGGTGTTGTTGCCGGCCAGCGACGAGCTGAATCGGCCGCGCGACACATCATAGCCGGCGTAAACACTGCCGCCATTGGTCGCCAGCGGCTGGAACAGGCGGACACCGGCTTCGGAGCCATCGACCGTGCCGATCGGCCGGGCTTCGAGATTGGCGCTGAACAATGTGTCGAACGCGCCTTCGGTGGTGAGCAGGCGGCCTTCGGCGCCGCGCACCCGGGCCAGCGCCTCCAGCACCTGCGGCGCGTGATAACGGCTGGCCGCCAGCACTTCATCCAGCGCCAACGGCGACGTTGCTGCCGGCTGCGCTGCGGCGCGGGCATCAGCCTCCAGCGCGCGCCGGCTGGTGGCCGGCTGCTGCGCTGCAGCCAACGCCGGCAGCACAATCAGGAGCGCCAGCAGCGCCTTACTTGCCTGATGCACCGGTTTCACTGCCCTTGGCGGCCTTCACTTCGCCGTTCATCGCCGGTTCGGCGCCGGGACGCGTGAACTGCAACGGGAAATCGTTGAGCAGGCGCCACAGCTCAAACCAGATCGGCACGGTGTTCATCTGCACCCAGCCGCGCACCTTGGCACCCAGCCGCACGGCGCGTTCATCCGGCCACGGATCACGATCCGGGCTTTCGCTGATCAGGATGCGGAACAGGCCGTTGGGCGAGGCATTGAGATCCACCGCCGCCACCTGGCCATCGAAAAAGCCCTTGGCAACCGACGGCCAGCCGGAAAACTGGATAGCCGGCCAGCCTTCGAATTCCATGCGAACACGGCGGCCCACATCGATCAGCGGGATATCACGACCATCGACATAGAGTTCCACCACGCGCCGCGACTGTTCGGGCACGAAGGTGGCGAGCACATCGCCCTGTTTGACGATGGTGGCGCTATCGATGCTGTTCACCCGCATGATGCGGCCATTGCGCGGCGCGCGGATCACCTGTTCCGATTGGCGGCGCAGGTTGACATCGATCTTGTTGATGTCGGCCCGCGACGAGGCAATCTTGGCGCGGAATTCCGCCACCTTGATC
>NZ_JANPML010000055.1:0-1844 GCF_031422795.1 Sandarakinorhabdus sp. | reverse complement strand
TGGGACAAATCCAACGTGACGCCGGTGGAAAAGGCCATTCGTTCGGCCGGTCTGGGCCTGAACCCGATCACCGACGGCCAGACGCTGCGCCTGCCGATCCCGGACATGACCGAAGAACGCCGCAAGGAAATGGTGAAGCTGGCCGGCACCTATGCTGAAAAGGCCAAGATCGCCGCCCGCAACGTGCGCCGTGACGGCATGGAAGTGCTGAAGGCCGCCGAAAAGAAGGGCAAGATCAGCCAGGACGAGCAGAAGCGGCTTGAAACCGATGTGCAGAAGATCACCGACAAGGCGATGAGCGACATCGATACGACCGTTGCGGCCAAGGAAAAAGAAATTCTCGGGCGGTGACTGTTGCGGCCGCCTCTGTTGCTGGCGGCGGTGGCTGTCGGCACTTGGCCATCATCATGGATGGCAATGGCCGCTGGGCGCAGGGCCGGCGGCTGCCGCGCATCGCCGGGCATCGTGAAGGCGTGCAGGCAGTGCGCCGCGTGGTGGAAGCAGCGCCCGGCCTTGGGCTGGATGTGCTGACGCTCTATGCCTTTTCCAGCGAGAACTGGAAGCGGCCAGCCGACGAGGTGAGCGATCTGATGGGCCTGCTGCGCCATTATGTGCAGCATGAGCTTGATACACTGCACAGAAATGGCGTGCGTCTGGATTTCATCGGGGACTGGCAGGCGCTGAAACCGGATCTGGTGCGCCTGCTGGAAACCGCGCGCGACAAGACCCGCGCCAACACCGGGCTGCGTCTGGTGATGGCGTTGAATTATGGCGGGCAGGGCGAAATTGTTCGGGCCGCCAAGGCGCTGGCTGCCGAGGCCGTGGCCGGCACGTTGTCGCCTGATGATATCACCAGCGAGATGCTGGAAGCGCGGCTCGACACCGCCAAAGTTTGTGGCGGCCTGCCGCTGCCGGATGCGGTGCTGCGCACGTCGGGCGAATTGCGGCTGTCGAATTTCCTGCTGTGGCAGGCGGCCTATGCCGAGTTTCTGGTGACGGACACGCTGTGGCCGGATTTCGATGGCGCGGCGCTAGCCGCTGCACTGGACGATTTCTCGCGCCGCGAACGCCGTTTCGGGGGGCGTTGAGCATGGCAGCCAGCCAATTGGGTCAACGTTTGATCACCGGCGTGGTGCTGGTGGCTGTGGCCATTGGCGCGCTGTGGCTGGGTGGGCCGGCCTTTGCCGTGCTGGCCGCTGCCGCCGTGCTGGTGATGTTCACCGAATGGACGGCGATGCACCGCCTGCCGCTGCTGCTGCGCCGATTGGGCCTGGCCGTGCTGGGCCTGGTGGTGTGGGTGGTCGCGGTGATGGGCAACCCGGCCGAAGCCTTGATGCTGCTGGGCGGTGGTGCGGGCCTGCTGGGCCTGTTTGCCAGCCGCCTGCAAAAGGGCCTTGGTCGGCCAATGGTGCTGGGGCTGTTGTATTGCGGGCTGCCGGCGGTGGCGTTGATCTGGCTGCGGGCCGCGCCGTGGGGATTTTATGCGACCTTGTTCGTGATGGCCGTGGTGTGGGGAGCTGATATCGCCGCCTATTTCACCGGCCGCGCGCTGGGCGGCCCGAAATTGGCTGCCGCGATCAGCCCGAACAAGACGTGGAGCGGTGCCATCGGTGGCCTGCTGGGATCGCTGCTGGCGGCCGGCGCGTTGGCGCTGCTGTGGCCCGGCTATGCCAACATGGCCGGCATTGGCCGTCTGGCGCTGCTGGCGGTGCCGCTGGCGGTGATGTCGATCCTGGGTGATCTTTATGAAAGCTGGCTCAAGCGCCGGGCTGGCGTGAAGGACAGCGGCACGCTGTTGCCCGGCCATGGCGGCGTGATGGACCGACTGGATGGCCTGGTGCCGG
>NZ_JANPML010000054.1:0-1505 GCF_031422795.1 Sandarakinorhabdus sp. | reverse complement strand
AGATTATCAAGCTTCGCACCAAGTAAGCTTCACGCCCCCGCCCTTTGAACCGGCGGGGGCGCATCCCCGCTCGGCGCCGGACTCCCCCGGCCGCGGGCGGCGTTTCCTTTTGGAAATGCCGGGCCACCGTCTGAACCTGGGAGCAATCCATGACCGATGCCCTGAATCACGTCGTCACCGAACTCACCCCCGCCGAGCGCCAGCGCAAGGCCGAGCTGTTGTCGACGGTGGTCGAACATATCGACATCAAGAGCTTTGACGCCCGCCCGATCATCGACGGTATGGCCAAGATGAGCTTCACTTCGCGTGATCTCGCCCGCGCCACCGACATCTACAACCAGATGTTGCAGGATCCCGATTGCTCCATCTTCCTGGTCATCGCCGGATCGACCAGCGCTGGCGGCTGCATGGATCTTTATGCCGAACTGCTGCGCAACAACATGATCGATGGCATCGTCGCCACCGGCGCAACCATCGTGGACATGGATTTCTTCGAAGGCCTGGGCCACAAGCATTATCAGGCGTTGGAAGTGCCGGATGACGACACGCTGCGTTCGCTGCTGATCGATCGCATCTATGATACCTATATCGACGAAGAAGCCCTGCAGGATTGCGATCACACCATCTACGAGATCGCCAACACGCTGGAACCGCGCGGTTATTCCAGCCGCGCCTTCATCCGCGAGATGGGCAAGTATCTGGCCGAGCATGGCAAGAAGGAAAACAGCCTGGTCAAGCTCGCCTATGAGCATGACGTGCCGATCTTCTGCCCGGCCTTCGTCGATTCCTCGGCCGGTTTCGGCCTCGTCAAGCATCAGGTTGATCGCGCCAAGGCCGGCCAGCCCTACATGATGCTCGATGCCATCGCCGATTTCCGCGAACTGACCGATATCAAGATCAAGGCCGGCACCACGGGCCTGCTGATGATCGGCGGCGGCGTGCCGAAGAACTTCATCCAGGATACGGTGGTTTGCGCCGAAATCCTGGGCCACCACGATGTCGAAGTGCACAAATATGCCGTGCAGATCACCGTGGCCGATGTGCGCGACGGTGCCTGCTCGTCCTCGACGCTGCAGGAAGCTGCTTCGTGGGGCAAGGTCAACACCGGGATCGAACAGATGGTGTTCGCGGAAGCCGGCAGCGTGATGCCGCTGCTCGCCAGCGACGCCTATCACCGCGGCCACTGGAAAGCCCGCGCCAAGCGCGCGTGGGGGAAATTGTTCGCCTGAGGGCGAACGGGGGGCAAATTGTTCGCCTGAACTTCTCACCTCTCCCCGCCGGGGAGAGGTGAACGCCTTCCCGATTTGACAAAACCCACCAAACCAAAGAACCCTCCCCGCCATAAACGGGGAGGGTTTTTCACATGAACAAAGCAATCTTGCTGCCGATGCTGGTGCTGGCCGGCTGGACGATGATCATCTGGGTGTGGATGTATGCCACCCGCCTGCCCGCCATGGGCCGTGCTGGCATCGATGGCACCAAAATGGTCGGCTCCACCGGCAAAG
>NZ_JANPML010000053.1:0-6423 GCF_031422795.1 Sandarakinorhabdus sp. | reverse complement strand
TGGCGCGGCAAACAACAGGGCAAGGCAAATGAGCGCGGCTTTCACGCGCTCATCCTAACCCCTTCTCAAGCCAGCGTCATCTTGCGCTTGCCGCGCTTCACCACGGCGGCCTGCGGTGCAGTCGTGGCCATGGAGACCGTCTTGATCGTATCAATGAAAACCCAGTCGCAGCGGGTTTCGGCGGCGCTGAACGACAAGGTGAGATAGCCGCGGCGGCTGGTGTCGCACCATTGCAGCCCCGGCGAGCTTTGCAGCAGGCCAGCCCGGATCAACGCCGGATCGGCCTTCAACGATGATTCATAGCCCGGCGAGGTGACCGAGTGGACGCCGAATTCGGCTGCCACCGGCTTGCCATCCAGCGTGTGGTTGAAGGCCCACGCGTTGTGGCTGTCGCCGGCGATCACGATCGGATCGGCACCGGCATCGGCCATCGCCTTCAGCAAACGGCGACGCGCCTGCGGATAGCCGGACCACATGTCCTGCGCGCCCGGAATGCCGGCCTGTGCCGCCGCAATGCCGCCCTTCACATAGGCCTGCGCGCGCGGATCGGCATCGGCAGCCAGCCATTCCAGCGCGTTCTTGGGCGTGAACAGATCGCCCATCACCACCTGCTGCGCGATCAACTGCCAGCGCTGGCCGGATTTCACGCTGGCGGCGACTTCGCTGGCAAACCAGGCTTCCTGATCCATGCCCAGCAGCGTGCGCGCCGGATTCTGCCATTCACCCGACTGGAAGGCCTTGATGCCGTCGGCTCCGCCGCGCATCGCGGCATTGAGATCAAGCTGCTTGTCGCGGCCCGACTGCCGCGTATCCAGCGTCATCACCGAGACCAGATCGCCGAAATCATAACGGTTCCAGTAACGGTCCGGCGTCATCAGCCATTCGCGGTGCGCCTTCAGCGCGGCATCGCGGCGCAGTTCCCACACGCCTTCATCATTCTGGTGATTCTGTGCGCCGCCCTTCCAAGTGTCGTTGGCGAATTCATGATCGTCCCAGATGGCAATCATCGGGAAACGCGCATGGATGGCCTGCAGGCCGGGATCGGTGCGATAGCTTGCATAACGCTGGCGATAATCGTCGATCATGGTGATTTCGTTGGCCGGCAGAATCTCGCGGCCGGGCATCACCGTCGCCGGATAATTGCCCACAGGATATTCATAGATATAATCGCCGAGGTGGATCACCGCATCGATATCGTCCCGCACCGCGCCATGGGCATAGGCGTTGAAATGCCCGAACGGCCGGTTGGAGCAGGAGAACACCGCCAGCTTCAACGCATCAAGCTTGCCCGTCGGCAGCGTCTTGGTGCGGCCCACCATCGACATGCTGCCATCGGGCGCGGCAAAACGATACCAGAGCCACTTGCCTTCCGGCAGGCCCGACACGCGCACCTGGGCGGTGCCCCAGGTCTCCGCGCCGGCCATCGTTTCGGCGCGGGCGATGATGCGGCTCATGGCCTCGTCTTCCGCCACTTCCAGCTTCAGGGCCGTCGCCGCGCCGGTCACACTGGCATAGCGCGTCCACAGCGTGACCGCGCCGGGGCCAGGGTGGCCCGAGGCGACACCATGGGTGAAGCCGCTCGCCGGCCACATCCGGGCCAAGGCGGGGCGCACCGGCAGGATCAGGCCGGCAGCCGTTGCCGTCAGGAAGGCGCGACGATCGATGGCAGGACGCATGACAGATTCCCCTTTAGAAGCTGATGCCATTAAACCAAGTTTTGTGACAATTTCGAGAGCAACCACCACCATGGCCAAAATGCGCCAGAAGGCCGATCTGCCTACCAAGGATTGCGCTGCCTGTGGCCGCCCGTTCAGCTGGCGGAAGAAATGGGCGCGCGACTGGGATAATGTGCGCTATTGTTCCGACGCATGCCGCAGTGGGGCCTATGGCCGCGCCAAGGGAACTGCGGCAGACTGACGAAAATTTGGCAGGAGAGTTGAGCATGGCCACGCAACTGAAAACGCCCAGTGTGAAGGATCAGGTTTCGGCCGAAGAGTGGGCGCTGCGCGTCGATCTCGCCGCTGCCTATCGTCTGGTCGCCCATTATGGTTGGGATGATCTGATCTTCACCCACCTCAGCGTGCGGGTGCCGGGGCCGGAGCATCATTTCCTGATCAACCCCTACAACTTGATGTTCGAGGAAATCACCGCGTCCAGCCTCGTCAAGATCGACGTCGAAGGCCATCCGGTGATGGAAACGCCCTACATCACCAACGCCGCTGGCTTCACCATCCACAGCGCCGTCCATATGGCGCGTGAAGATGCCCATGCCGTGATTCACCTGCACACGCCGCACGGGCAGGCGGTTTCGGCGCAGGCCGAAGGGCTGATGCCGCTGACCCAGACCGCCATGCTGATCCGCGACGAGCTGACCTACCACCACTATGAAGGCGTCGCGACAGACCTCGATGAACGGGAACGGCTGGTGGAAGACCTGGGCAGCACCAAGACCGCGATGATCCTGCGCAATCACGGCACGCTCACCGTGGGTGAAACCGTGGCCGAAGCCTTCATCAAGATGTATTTCCTCGAACGCGCCTGCGAAGCGCAGATTCACGCACTGGCCGGCGGGCAGGAGCTGATCAACCACCCGCCGCAGGGCACCCCGGAAAAGGCTGCCGATCAGGGCCGCACCGGCCTGAAGATGGTGGGCAACATGCTGGCCTGGCCGGCACTGCTGCGGAAACTGGACCGGATCGACCCGTCGTTCCGGGATTGATCGTCAGCTTTCAAACCGGTTCAGCGCATCGCCGGCAAAGGCGATGATGGCCAGCCACAGCCAGCCGAACATCATGGCGGTGCCGCCGGCTGGGGCGAGCGCCGCCACCCATTTCGGCGCGCCCAGGGCCAGCAGGTTCAGGTCCATGGCAAAAACGAAGCTGCCAACCGAAACCGCCCAGGCGCCCGAATGCACGAACGGCGAATTGCGCCACGCCAACAGGGCAAACACGGCGGCGACGTGCGGCAACTGGAATGTCACGCCGGTCATGATCCAGTCTTTCGCCTGCGGATCGTCGATGCCGTGGGCGGCAAACGTGCCAAAGGCCAACGCGATCACGGCGTTCAGGCAGGCAAAGGCCGGCAGATAGCGCGGGCGGGCAGGGGGAGCAGCTTCGGTCATGTGCGCTAGACTGCCGCTTGGGTGCGCGCTTGAAAAGCCCTCAATTGCTGTGCCGATACAGCTCACGCGCGGTGATCATCCGCATGATCTGGTTGGTGCCTTCCAAAATCTGGTGCACCCGCAGATCGCGGAAGATGCGCTCCACCGGATAATCCATCAGATAGCCATAGCCGCCATGCAGTTGCAGGGCACGATCGGCCACTGCCATGCCGGTATCGGTGGCAAAACGCTTGGCCATGGCGGCAAATTGCGTCTTGTCGGCCGCGCCTTCGGTCACCTTCACCGCCGCTTGGTAAAGCAGCGCGCGGGCCGCCGAGAGTTCGGTGGCCATATCGGCCAAGGTGAACTGCGTCGCCTGGAAATCGGCAATCGCCTTGCCGAACTGCTGGCGCTGCCGCGTGTAGGCCAGCGCTTCATCCAGCGCGCGCTGGCCGCCGCCCAGACTGCACGCACCAATGTTCAGCCGGCCGCCATCCAACCCAGACATGGCGATGCTGAAACCCTGGCCTTCGACGCCAACCAGATTTTCCACCGGCACCTGCACTTCATCGAAATTCACCTGCGCGGTGGGTTGCGAACGCCAGCCCATCTTGCGTTCCGGCGCGCCAAAACTCACGCCCTTCATGTCGCGTTCGATCACCAGGCAGGAAATGCCCTTCGGCCCCTCCACCCCGGTGCGCACCATGGTGACATAAAGATCATTCACCCCGGCACCCGAAATGAAGGCCTTGGAACCGCTCACCACATAATGATCGCCATCCCTGACGGCACGCGTCTTCAACGCTGCGGCATCCGAACCCGAACCCGGCTCGGTCAGGCAGTAACTGGCGATCTGGTCCATCGTCACCAGCGATGGCAGATATTTGGCCTTCACCGCGTCGTTGCCAAAACAGTCGATCATCCAGGCCGCCATGTTGTGGATGGAGATGAAGGCGCTGGTCGACGGGCAACCATAGGCCATCGCCTCCATGATCAGCGCCGCTTCCAACCGGCCCAGCCCGATGCCGCCGCCGGCCTCGCTGACATAGATCGACCCGAAACCCAGGGCGGCAGCGGCCTGCACCACGTCCTTGGGATAATGATGTTCCGCATCCCAGCGCGCGGCGTGGGGCGTGATCGCTTCGGCCGTGAAGCGCCGGGCGGCTTCCTGAATCGCCTTCTGGTCGTCGGTAAGGTCAAACTGGCTCATCGCTCGTCTTTACGAGGCTGGAAAGCGCCGCGCAATTCGTGCATCAGGCCGATGATGAATCTTGCCCCCGCCACCATCGTCGATCAGCTGATCGAAATTCACGCGCAATCCGTGCTGGCCCTGCGCACAGCGCTCAAGGATTATATCGACAACGGCGTGGCCCCCGACGGCAGCCAGCGCGTGCGCGGCGACTGGGCTTACCCGGAACTGCGCCTCGAGTTTTCCGGCGAACGCCGCGCCTTGCGGCCGATCCGCGCCTTTGCCCGGTTGAACCGCCCCGGCAGCTACACCACCACCGTCACCCGCCCGGCCATGTTCCGCGCCTATCTCGAAGAACAATTGGGCCTGCTGATGGCCGATTATGATGTGGTGGTGTCGGTCGGCCGTTCCGAGGTTGAGGTCCCCTATCCTTATGTTCTCGATGGCGCGGCCGATCTCAACCTGGAAGGCGTCGCCGCCGCCGAGCTGGCCCGGCATTTCCCGACCACCGAATTGCAGCAGATCGGCGACGAACTGGCCGACGGCCTGTGGGACGATACCCGCGCGGATGAACGCCCGCTCGCCCTGTTCGACGGCCCGCGCACGGATTTTTCGCTGGCCCGGCTGAAGCACTACACCGGCACCCCGCCAGAGGATTTCCAGCAGTATATCCTGCTCACCAACTATCACCGCTATGTCGATGAATTCGTGCGCTGGGCCTGCCGGCAGTTGGGGAACGGGTATGATCGCCTCGCCTGCCCCGGCGGGCTGGACCTGACCGCCGCCGATCCCGATGCCGACCGCGCCGCCGCCGATTTTGCCTGGCGCAAGAACCAGATGCCGGCCTGGCACCTGATCGGCCCCAATGGCACCGGCATCACGTTGGTCAACATCGGTGTCGGCCCGGCCAACGCCAAGACGATTTGCGATCACCTTGCCGTGCTGCGCCCGGAAGCCTGGCTGATGATTGGCCACTGCGGCGGCCTGCGACCCAGCCAGGCCATCGGCGATTATGTGCTGGCCCACGCATACCTGCGCGATGATCACGTGCTGGACGACGTGCTGCCACCCGAAATCCCGATTCCGGCATTGTCGGAAGTGCAAAAGGCGCTGCAGTTGGCCACCGAAAAGGTGACCGGCATGACCGGCGATGCGCTGAAACCCCGCCTGCGCACCGGCACGGTGGTGACCACCGACGATCGCAACTGGGAACTGCGCTATTCGCAGTCATCGCTGCGCTTCAACCAGAGCCGCGCCGTCGCCATCGACATGGAATCCGCCACCATCGCCGCGCAAGGCTATCGCTTCCGCGTCCCCTACGGCACCTTCCTGTGCGTTTCCGACAAGCCGCTGCACGGCGAGATCAAGCTGCCCGGCCAGGCCAACCGCTTTTACGAAGGCGCAATTTCCGAACATCTGCAGATCGGCATCGAAGCGATGATGATCCTGCGCGACGAAGGCCCGGCGCTGCATTCACGCAAGCTGCGCGCCTTTGATGAGCCGCCGTTTCGTTGACGTTCAGAGACTGAGCTCAAGCTCCGCCAGCAACGCCGCCCGCGCTGCCTTCACCTGGCGCCACAGATCCGGGTTGGCCATGTCAGCAGGGCCGATGGTTTCGGGCCACCAATGCTCGACCAGCCGCTCCAGCCGGGCGGCCTTCGCTTCATCAAGCAGGAAGCGCGGATCAACCGTGGCGGGATCGGCGGCCACGCGCAGGCGCAGGCAGGCGGGGCCGCCGCCATTCTGCATCGATTCGCGCACATCGACGAAATGCGCCGCGCGGATGGGGCCGTTGCCCTCCACCAGCGCCGCCAGATAGGCCTTCACAGATGGCGTTTCCTCCGCCTCTTTCGGCAGCACCAGCGCCATGCTGCCATCAGGCAGGGTGAGCAGCTGGCTGTTGAACAGATAGGACTTGATTGAATCCTCAAGGCTGACTGCGCTGTCCGGCACCTCGATGGTGATCGCGTCGGGCATGCGGCGCGCCACATCGGCCTTCAGGCCGGCCGCATCGGCAAAGGCGTGCTCATGCGCGAACAGCACATTGCCGTTGGCCACCGCCACCACGTCATTATGGAAGGCGCCGGCATCGATGGCGGTCTGGCTCTGCGCCACGAACAGCGCGTTCGATACG
>NZ_JANPML010000052.1:0-3784 GCF_031422795.1 Sandarakinorhabdus sp. | reverse complement strand
CTGCCGGCCAGCATTGGCGAGCGTGAATGGCTGGCGATCCGGCCCAACCTGACCCGCCTTGATGAAGTCGCTGCCTGGCACGCCATTATCGCTGGCCCAATCAGCGTGGAGGCCGAAGAGCCCGACTATCTGGCTGCGGCCGCCGCCACCCTCGCCGAACTGCCATGGGGGGACGATATCTGGAACCGGCTGATCGAGGCGCTGAAAGCCGCTACCTCCCGCAAGGGCAAGCCACTGTTCCTGCCGTTGCGCCTGGCGCTGACCGGCCAACCGCACGGGCCGGAAATGGCCGCCCTGCTGCCGCTGATCGGCCGCGAGGAAGCGCTGCGGCGACTGGGCGGCTGAGAGCCGGAGCAGGCCAAAGATTTTCCTATCGATTATAACAGTTCATGTTATACTGTAACGGCACTGCAGACACGGCAGAACGCCGGCGCTGTGCATGAAGGGGGCGGCCCCCGTCCCCTCCCTTGGGAGGATTGCACATGGACAGACCCTCGACCCGCGCATCCGGCGTTGTCGCCACCGCCGCCGTGCATGTTGGCATCGCCGCACTTTTGCTTGCCGGATGGCAGGTGGCACAGCCGAAACCGCAGCCGAAACCGATCATCGCCGTTCCGATTCCCGCTCCCGTTGATCGCCCCGAACTGGTCGCACCGCGCACCAGCGATCTCCCGATCAGCGTCGACATCACCCAGCCGGTGTGGGACGAGGCGAGGCCCGATCCGGTGGTGTCACCGCCGGTGGACCGGGCAACCGGCGGCACCGACACCGGCGACACCGGGATCGGCCAGCCGCCGCTGCCACCGCCCGTCGCCATCGGGCCAACGCGGGGTGCCCGGCTGATCGCCGCAACCACGATGCAGCCGCCCTACCCGTCGGCATCGCGGGCGCTGGGGGAAGAAGGCAGCGTGGAACTGATGGTGAGCATCGATGATCGGGGCCAGGTCAGCGGCGTGAACCTGCTGCGCTCGTCGGGCCACGCCCGGCTGGATGCTGCCGCCATCGCCTTTGCCCTGAAGCGCTGGCGCTTCGAGGCCGCGCTGGACAAGGGCAAGCCCGTGGCCGCCAGCCGCCGCTTCACCATCCGCTTCAACCTGTCCGCGGGGTAAGCCCGGATCGGGGGCGGCCATTGACCATGGCCGCCCCTGTGCCAATCTGCAGCCATGAAGCTGCTGTTCCTCCACGGCCCACCAGCCGCCGCGCACATCATCGCCCGGCTGACGGCCCCCTAGTCGAATTGACGCCCCTCTGGCCAAGCGCGCTGCCGCCGCCTATCTTGATCGCCATGGCCTTTCTTGATCCCCCCGATGCCACCCAGCGCCGCACCCGTTACTGGATTGCCGCCGGCTCCGTGCTGGCGACGACGATCCTGATGACGATGTTCCTGATCGAATCGCGCTGGGGCTATTCCAAGAAAGACCCGATCATCATCTATGCGCAAAGCTGGAAGGCCGACCGCAGCCGGGCAGATTCGATTGCCGACGTGAAGGCCACCAAGGCGGCACGCGAAGCGCAATTGGCGCAGGCCCGCGCCGATATTGCCACCCTCACCGGGAAGGCGAAGATCGACGCGCAAAAGCAGTATGATGAGTTCGTGAAAGGCAACGGCTTCAAGCGCACCCTGCCCTATGTGGCCGCTGATCCGGACATCCAGTCGATCGTGCGGGTGCCCGCCGAGCCGGCAATCGAATGATCTCTGGCTCGTGACCGGCGCTGCCGACGATTGGCGCTTCATGGGCGCGGCGCTGGCGCTGGCCAGCCGCGGCATCGGCACAAGCTTTCCCAATCCCGCTGTCGGCTGCGTGATCGTGAACGACGGCCGCGTTGTGGCACGCGGCTGGACCCAGCCCGGCGGCCGCCCCCATGCCGAAGGCGCCGCGCTGGCCGCCGCCGGAGCGGCGGCCGAGGGCGCCACGGCCTATGTAACGCTGGAGCCCTGCGCTCATGTGAGCCCACGCGGGCCGGCCTGTGCCGACAGCCTGATCGCGGCCGGCGTGGCGCGCGTGGTGATCGCCGCGCATGATCCCGATCCGCGCACCAATGGTGACGGTGCCGCCCGGCTGCGCGCCGCCGGCATATCAGTGACGACGGGCGTGCGCGCCGCCGAAGCCGAACAGCAATTGGCCGGCTTCCTCACACGCCTCAAACGGGGCCGCCCGCACATCACGCTGAAACTCGCCGTGTCGCTGGATGGCGCCATCGCCATGGCCGATGGCCGCAGCAAATGGATCACCGGCGACCGTGCCCGCGCCGCCGCCCATCTGGAACGGGCCCGCTGCGACCTGATCGTGGTCGGGCGCGGCACCTGGGATGCAGACGCCCCGACGCTGGATGTGCGCCTGCCCGGCCTGGAAACCCGCAGCCCCCGGATCGGCGTGGTCGGGCGCGGAGACGGCCTGCCGGAACATGTCACCCACTTTCCCGATCTGGCCGCCGTCACCGCTGATCCGGCGCTGTGCGTGCTGGTCGAAGGCGGCATGGGGTTGGGTGCCAGCCTGCTGTCCGCCGATCTGATTGATGCGCTGATCCTGATGCGGGCACCGATCCTGATCGGGGCAGGGCGCACGCTGGCGGACATTGGCCTGGCCGATCTGCCACAGGCACACGGCCGCTGGCGCGCCGAATCGATTGTCACGCTCGGCCCCGACCGCATTGAACGCTTCACGCGGACACGTTAGGGCTGATCCATGTTCACCGGCATCATCACCGACATCGGCACCATTTCCCACGTGGAGGAGCGCGGCGACCTGCGCGTGACGGTGCAGACGACCCACAACAACGGCACCGCCAGCGTGGCTATCGGCGCGTCGGTGGCCAATTCGGGCGTGTGCCTGACCGTGGTCAGCAAGACCGAAAACAGCCTGACCTTCGACGTATCAGCCGAAACCCTGCGCTGCACTGCCAAAGGCATGTGGAGCCAAGGCGCGCGTCTGAACCTTGAACGCGCGCTCAAGGTGGGCGATGAGCTGGGCGGCCATATCGTTACCGGGCATGTCGATGCCGTCGGCCGCATCACCAGCATCGATGCGGAGGGTGATTCAAAGCGCTTCACCTTCCAGATGCCGGCCAGCGTTGCTCCCTATGTGGCGCCCAAGGGCAGCATCTGCCTGAACGGTGCGTCGCTCACGGTCAACGAAGTCAGCGATGATGATCTCGGCCACTGGTTCACCGTCAACATCATCCCGCACACCGCCGATTGGACGACCTTTGGCACGGCAGCGGTGGACGACGAAGTGAACATCGAGATTGACGTGCTGGCGCGTTACCTGTTCCGGATGAATCAGCTCAAGTCTTGACATTACGATGTGACGCGCTCATTTCGGTCTCACATTCAGATGTGAGGCGGTACGATGAGCGAGTCCTTGATTGCCCGGTTGCGCGACCTTGTGGCCAGCGGCGAAGAATCCAAGGCCGGCATGGCCCGCGCCGCCGGCCTGCACGCCAACAGCCTGCGCGCGCTGGACGAAGCCGACTGGAACCCAACCACCGACACGCTGCGCAAGCTGGAAAACTGGCTGACCGACCGCAGCAGCGGCCCGGCGCTTTCGCCCATCGAAGATATCATCAACGAAGCCCGCAACGGCCGCATGTACATCCTGGTCGACGATGAAGACCGCGAGAATGAAGGCGACCTGATCATCCCGGGGCAGATGGCGACGCCGGATGCCGTCAACTTCATGGCCAAATATGGCCGCGGCCTGATCTGCCTTGCCATGGCATCAGAACGCGTGAAGGCGCTGGGCCTGCCGCTGATGGCGCAGCACAATGGCACGCGGCACAGCAC
>NZ_JANPML010000051.1:0-10575 GCF_031422795.1 Sandarakinorhabdus sp. | reverse complement strand
GTGGCAAACTCGCGTGCCGGGCGGGCGCTGGTGCCGGCAAAGATCACATCGTCCATGCCGCCCGAGCGCATGGATTTCGGGCTGCCTTCGCCCATCACCCATCGCAACGCTTCCAGCAGATTGGATTTGCCGCAGCCATTGGGGCCAACCACACCGGTCAACCCCGGTTCGATATGCAGATCGACCGGTTCAACGAAGGACTTGAAGCCCGCAAGGCGAAGTCGGCGGAATTCCACTTAGCGCAAGGCTGCCTGTAATTTGGGTTCGAGATCGGCCCAGGTGTAAACGTCGGCCTGCACGGTGCCGTTAATGATGAAGCCGGGCGTGCCGGTAAGCTTGAGCTCGTTCACTGCCTGGTTGCGCAGATCGTTGATCGCCTTGGACTGCGCCGGATCGGCCAGGCACTGATCGAACTTGGCGCGCGGGATGCCGCGCAGCTTAACATAATCCGCCAGGCCGCCCAATTCGGCCATGCGGGCAATCGCCTGTTCCTCCGGCAGCTTGGCCAGCGCTTCCTGATCGGCCTTGCTGATGCGGCTGAACGGCTCGATCCAGCCGGCCTGATCGGCAAAGAAATTGTCGAGCAGGCCAAAGAACGGCCCGGCGCCCTGGCAACGGGCCAGAACGGTGGCGGCAAAATCCGGGCCATTCAATACGAAGTTACGGAATTCATAGGAAACATTGCCGCTGGCGATATATTTCGATTTGATCGTGGCCGACGCGGCTTCGTGGAATTCGCGGCAATGCGGGCAAGTGAGCGAGGCGAATTCAACCAGTTTCACCTTGGCATCGGGGTTGCCCATGCGGAAACCACCGTCGGGCGTGGCGGCAACGACATCCACCCAATTCTGGCCGGCAGGGGCCGCAACAACGGGCGCGCTGCTGGCGGCTTCGCCGGCAGGGGCTGCCGTCTTGTCGCCGCAGGCCGCCAGAGCCAGAGCCAGAACGGAAACCGTGAAAAATTGGCGCATCATTTCTTCCTTTGCGGTGCAGCCTTGATGGCGGCGTCGAGCATGGGTTCAAGCGCGGCCCAATCAAACACATCGGTTTGCATGCGGCCGTTGATGAGGAAACTGGGTGTGCCCTGCAATTTATGAACCTGAACTGCATCGGCGCGAATCGCGAGCAGCTTCTCCATCGCGGGTTTGGCGGCCAGGCAGGCATCATAGCGCGCGCGGGGCAGGCCGGCCGCAGCGGCGAATTCCGGCAGTTTGCCGGCAACCGCCATGGCCGGGCCCTGGGCATCCGACGCCAGGCCCTGAATGCGGGTCCGTTCGGCTTCGGGAATGGCCATGAACGGCGTTATCAACTCGTCCTGCCGGGCATAGACGCGGTTGACGAAAGCCCAGGCCTGCGGCGCGGCCTGACACTGCATCAACAGGCCGGCCATCAGATCAATGCCATTCAGCGAAAAGGAGCGATATTCATAACTGACCTGGCCCGCCGCCAGCCAGCGCGCGCGGATGACCGGCAGGCCCTCGGCATGGAAGGCCCGGCAGTGTGGGCAGGTGAGCGAGCCGAACTCGACCAGTTTTACCGGCGCATTGGGATTGCCCATCAGTATGCCGCCCTGCGGCGTGACGGCGAGGCGGGTTGACCAATCGGCAACGGCAGCCGGCGCCGGCGCGCGCGCCGGTTGGGCGGCGGTGGGGGCTGCCAGCAGGCCAGCGATCAGGAGTGCAGAAGCAAGATGCATGGCCCTTCTCTAGCGTGGTGCAGCCGCCAGCGCCAAGCCCCATCGGGAACCAATAAACATCAGCCGATGTCACTACCGGATTTTGGGCGGGCCCTGGCTGATGGTCAACGCCTCGGCCAGCGATTGCAGCGTGGCGCGCAATTCCGGATCGGCAATGTCACGCAAGGAGGAGCGCGCGGTTTCCGGCAAGGGGCCGGGCTGCGGCGGCGGCGGCGCGGGCACGGCCATGGTGGTGGCGCCCTGCTCGATGCTGAGCCGGGCCACGGCGGCATAGCCCAGGATGCGGTTGGCGCGTTCGATGATCTGGGGTTCGACATGGCGCAGCATGGGGGCGAGCGCGCCGGTGGCAGCGATGGTCAGCGTGCCGCCGTCTTTCTGACCACGCGGAAATTTCAGCCGCGTCGGCTGGCAGTGGCGGGCGTAGGTAACACCAACGATTTCAGTCCAGCGGTCGTTCAGCGCGCTGTGGGTGAAACCAAAGCGCTTGAAGGCCTGGCCGCCGACTTCGCCCACCAGTTCGGCAATCGGCTTGGCGCGGCCGCCCCTCACCCTTTCCTTGGGCGGTTTTGGCGGCGCTGGCTGCGGCGATTTAGCCAGAGTCTTGGGGGGCGTTTTCGGCATGCGGCTTCCATGCCATAGACGCAAAGTGACCGATAGCTGGCCCCTTCAACTGCTCGATTGGTATCACGCCCATGCGCGGGTGCTGCCGTGGCGCAATCCGCCCGGCGCGGCGCTGCCGACGGATGCAGACTGGCCCTACCGCGTGTGGCTGTCGGAAATCATGCTGCAGCAAACCACGGTGGAGGCCGCCACGCCCTATTTCCACGCCTTCACGGCGCGTTGGCCTGACGTGGCGGCACTGGCAGCGGCTGATGATGCCGATGTGATGCAGGCCTGGGCCGGGCTGGGCTATTATGCCCGCGCCCGCAATCTGCTCGCCTGTGCGCGCACGGTGGTTGACCGCCATGGCGGCCACTTTCCCGCCCACGAAACCGCACTGCGCGATCTGCCGGGTGTGGGCGATTATACGGCGGCGGCGGTGGCGGCCTTTGGCTTTGGCCGCGATGCGGTGGTGATCGATGGCAATGTCGAACGGGTGGTGAGCCGGCTGTTCGCGATTTCCACCCCCCTGCCCGCCGCGCGCGTTGCCATCAGGGCGGCGCTGGCGCCGCTGGTGCCGCAGGGCCAAGCCGGCGATTTCGCGCAAGCCATGATGGATCTTGCCCGCCGGGTCTGCACGGCACGGGCGCCGCGCTGCCTTGTCTGCCCGTTGATCGGCAGCTGTGCCGCCAACAAGGCCGGCCCGCCCGATGCCTTCCCGGTCAAAGCGGCTAAGAAGGCCCGGCCGACCCGGCACGGCACGGCCTGGTGGATCGAGGCCGACGGCCATGTGCTGACCATCGTTCGCCCCGCCAAGGGCCTGCTCGGCGGCATGCGGGCGCTGCCCAGCTGCGATTGGCGCGGGGCAGGCACGCCGCCGATCCCCGGGGACTGGCAGAATTTCGGCGTGGTGCGCCACGGCTTCACGCATTTTGAACTGGAGCTGGCGGTGCAGGCGCTGCTGCTCGATCAACGGCCAGATCTGGGTCCCGATCTGGCCCTGCCCGGCGCGCAGTGGCTGGCGCTGGACACGGTGGAAACCGCCGGCATGCCCACGCTTTTTGCCAAGGCGGCAACACTGGGCCTTGCCGCCGCGCAAGAACGCGGGAAGATGGCGGCATGACGATATTCCATGATGTGCCGGTCACCGGCTTTTCCGGCAACGAGCTGGACCGCGCCGACGAGATCAGGCGCGACCCCGCCGCGCTGATTGCCATGCGCGCTCGCCCCGATGCGCGCTGGCTGGTGATGGATGGCCTTAATCCGGTGGTGCGGGCGGGCGAGAACCCGACCATATTGTGGGCCTATCGTTCCGACGTGCCGCACGATGCGCTGTCGATCTTTCTGGGCGTCGGCGCGCAAGGCCCGCGGTTTGCGGCCGCCACGCCTTCGGATGAACTGGTGGCGGATTTCGGCGGCAAACTGCTCGATGCGCGGGCGGCGGGCGCGCTGCTTCCGGCGCGCGAAGCTGCCATCGTGGCGCAGGCCCGCTCCATCCTCGATTGGCACCAGCGCCACGGGTTCTGTGCAGTGTGCGGCGGCAAGACGGTGCTGGCCAAGGCCGGCTATGCCCGCCAGTGCCAGGGTTGCCAAGCCGAACATTTCCCGCGCGTCGATCCGGTGGTGATCATGCTGGCCATAAAGGACGGTCACGCGTTGATTGGCCGCCAGCCGCGCTTTCCCACGGGGTTCCTGTCGGCGCTGGCCGGCTTTGTCGAACCGGGCGAAAGCCTTGAAGAAGCCGTGCGCCGCGAACTGTGGGAGGAAGCCGGCATCAAGACAGCGCGCGTGCGCTATCTCGCCAGCCAGCCCTGGCCCTTCCCGTCCAGCCTGATGATCGCCGCCTTTGCCGAAGCCGAAGGTTTCGAGGTGCGGCTGGACGAGGATGAGCTGGAAGAAGTGCGCTGGGTGACCAAGGACGAGGTGCGCGCGTCGCTTGCCGGCACGGGTGATTTCCTCAGCCCCCCGCCACTCGCCATCGCCCACACGCTGCTGAAAACCTGGGTCGACGAATAACCCTCACCCGGCCGCTTCGCGTCCACCCTCTCCCCGAACGGGAGAGGGGATCAGGCCGCCACTTCCTCACACACCAGCTTGGTCGCTTCTTCCGGCGACATCGGCTTGCCAAACAGAAAACCCTGCACCTGCGTGCAGCCCAGTTCCCGGCACAGTTCGAACGCGGCGCGGGTTTCGGTGCCTTCGGCGGTCGTCTTCATATCGAGACTGGCAGCGAGCCGCACGATGGCCTGGATGATGGCGCTGGCTTCGTCGCCCATGGCCGTGGCCCGCTTGACGAAGCTGCGATCGATCTTGATGCGGCTGAAACTGGCCTTTTGCAGCGTGCCCAGCGCCGAATAGCCGGTGCCGAAATCATCGAGCGCAAAGCTCACGCCCAGTGCCGTCAGCCGCGCCAGCACATCGACCACAGCCGGTTTTTCAGCCAGGAACAGGCTTTCGGTGATTTCCAGTTCCAGCCGCTCCGGCGCCACGCCGTGGCGGGCCAGGGCGCCGGCGATCACGTCGGGCAGATTGGTTTCCTCCATCTGCACGGCCGACAGATTCACCGACACCTTGACATGCGCCGGCCAGCGCGCCGCCCAGGCCAATGCCTCGTCAACCACCCATTCGCCGATGGGCACGATCAAACCGGTTTCTTCCGCCAGCGGGATGAAGTCGAGCGGCGAGACCACGCCCAGTTCCGGGTGGTGCCAGCGCAGCAGTGCCTCGAAACCGGTGATGCGTTCATCGTCGCTGTCGACCACCGGCTGGAACAGCAGCCGCAGCTGATCGCGTTCCTGCGCGGCGGCCAGATCGGCTTCCAGCTTGCGGCGCTCGGCGGCGGCAGCGGCCATTTCCGGCGTAAAGCGGCAGGCGGCACCGCGGCCCTGTTCCTTCACCCGGTACAAGGCCAGATCGGCACATTTCAGCAGGTCTTCCGGGGTCTGGGCATCAAACGGCGCCAGCGCCCAGCCTACCGACGCGCCAACCACGGCAGAGCCGGCGTGGCTTTCATCGCCCAGCGGGAACGGCCGAGACATGTCCTTGACGATGCGTTCTGCGATCATTTGAACGCCATCACCGCTGCCATCGGTCAGCACGATGGCAAATTCATCGCCGCCCAGGCGGGCAACGGTGGCGCCGCCCTTCACATGGGCTTTCACCAGTGCCTGCAGCCGCTGCGCCACCTGCCGCAGCAGCAGATCGCCGGCAGCATGGCCAAAACAATCATTCACCGCCTTGAACCGATCAAGATCGACAAACAGCAGGGCCGAAGGCTTGCCCGACAACGTTGCAGTTTCCACCAGATCGTCCAGCGATTCACGGAACAGGCTGCGATTGGCCAGCCCGGTGAGCGGGTCGAAGCGCGCCAGCTGCGCAATGCGTTCCTGGCTGCGCCGCACTTCGGTCACGTCGCGGCCCACGCCGCGAAAGCCGGTGAAATTGCCGGCCTCATCCTGCTTGGGCGTGCCCGACAGCGCCCACCAGCGCAGATCCCGGCCCAGCGGCACCGGCACCACCAGATCGCGGAACGGCTCCCGTTCCTTGATGGCATGGACCAGCGCCGCCGTGGTCGCACCACCTTGCACCGGATCGAGCAGCGCCAGCACCGGCTGGCCCAGCATGTCGGCGCGGCGGCGGCGGGCGACATCGGCAAAACGCACCGTGACATGGGTCAGGCAGCCGCGCGCATCCAGTTCCAGCAGCCAATCCGAGCCGTTGGATTCATATTCGTTGAGCAGCAGCCGGACGACTTCGCCCTGTTCCTGCAGATCGGCTTCGCTCTTCAGCCGCGCCATGGTGTGATACGTGGTAACCAGCGCAGAGCGCAGCTTGATGGCGATAAAACAGGCCAATCCGAACCCGACCAGCGGATGGTGGAGCGGCGCACCGGCCGGCAGGGCCAGCACCATGCCGCCGCCAATGAAAAAACACACCAGCATCACCGCCACCGGCATGGTGGCCGCCGCATTGGTCACGGCACCCATGAAAATCAGCGAGAACAGCATGATCACGGTCTGGCTGTCGGCGGGAAGCTCTGGCACCAGGGCGTGCAGCAACCCGGACCAGAACAGCGCCAGTATGCCAATCTCGCAAGTCACCCGCAGATGCTCGCTCTTGTCGGCGCGGCGGGGGCCGGTGCTGGGCCGCCGGCGCACGATGCGCAGGCTCCACAGCCCAACCAGCAGGGCAATGCCGACCATCCACGGCGCCAGCCGGTCGAAATTCACGGCCGTGCCGAAATTGGCCAGCACAGCGACCAGATTCATGGCCAACAGCGTGAGATTGAACGGGATGTTGCGGCTGAGCTGCCCGAGCTGCTGGCCACGCACTTCGGCCCAAAAGCCATCGCCCGGCTGATCCAGGCCCAGCACTTGCCGCCAACCCAGATCGCGCACCATCTGAACGGGCGGCTTCAGCATTGCGGTCATCGTTCATCCTTGTCGATCAGCCCACTGACAAGGGGAACGGCGGCGGTTGCGGCGGTTTGAGTCACGTTGGGAATCACCCTCGCTGGCGGCCCTGCATTGCGGCTTGGCAGCGGGGCCTTTGTTCCTTAATTGTTCACTTATGACCCTGCCCGCCTCCCCTGATTCTGTGGCTGCCGAACCGCCGTGGCTGGCCGGCCTGAACCCGCCCCAGCGCGATGCCGTGACGACCACCGAAGGCCCGGTGCTGATCCTGGCCGGGGCTGGCACCGGCAAGACCAAGGCGCTCACCGCCCGGCTGGCGCACATCTTGTTCAATCGGCTGGCCTGGCCATCAGAAGTGCTGGCTGTCACCTTCACCAACCGGGCCGCGCGCGAGATGCGCCACCGCACCGAACTGCTGTTGGGGCCGATGGCCGAAGGCCTGCCGTGGCTGGGCACATTTCACGCGCTGGCGGCGAAGATGCTGCGCCGTCATGCCGGGCTGGTCGGCTTGAACGCGCAATTCACCATCCTTGATACCGATGATCAGCTGCGCCTTTTGAAACAGGTGGTGGCCGAAGCCGGCCATGACGACAAACGCTGGCCGGCCAAGCAGCTGGCTGGCCTGATCGACCGCTGGAAGAACAAGGGCCAGCTGCCGGCCGACGTGCCGCCGGGCGAGAGTTTTGCCTATGCCGATGGTGCCAAAGGTGGCGGCGCGGCCATGTATGCGCGCTATCAGGAACGGCTGGTGGGCTTGAACGCCTGCGATTTTGGCGATCTGCTGCTGCACATGCTGACCATCTTCCGCCAGCATGCCGATGTGGCCGCCGATTATCAGCGCCGCTTCAAATATCTGATGGTCGATGAATATCAGGACACCAACAGCGCGCAATATCAGTGGTTGCAGGCGCTGGTTGGCGCAGGCCGGAATCTGGCCTGCGTGGGTGACGATGATCAGTCGATCTATAGCTGGCGCGGCGCCGAAGTCGCCAATATCCTGCGCTTTGAACATGATTTCCCCGGCGCCAAGATGATCCGGCTGGAACAGAATTACCGCTCCACACCGCATATTCTCGCCGCTGCCAACGCACTGATCGCCCACAATCGCGGCCGGCTCGGCAAGGCGTTGTTTACCGCTCACACCAGCGGCGAACCCGTGGAAGTGACCAGCGTGTGGGACGGGCCCGAAGAAGCCCGCCTGGTTGGCGACGAAGCCGAACGGCTGGGCCGCGAGGGCGCGTCGCTCAATGACATGGCCATATTGGTGCGCGCCCAGTTTCAGACGCGCCTGTTTGAAGACCGTTTCATCGCCATCGGCCTGCCCTATCGCATCGTCGGCGGTTTCCGTTTCTATGAGCGTGCCGAGGTGCGTGATGCGCTGGCCTATCTGCGGCTGGTGCAATCGCCCGATGATGCGCTGGCCTTTGAACGCATCATCAACGTGCCAAAACGCGGCCTGGGCGACAAGGCGATGGCGACCATGCACGCCGCGGCCCGCGCCATGAACATATCCCTGCCGCGTGCGGCCGCGGCCCTGGTGGACAGCAATGATCTTACGCCGGCAGCGCGGCGGGCGGTGAAGGCCTTCATCACCGATGTCGCCCGCTGGCGCGACATGGCGGGCAATATGGGTCATTCCGAACTGGCCGAAGTGGTGCTGGAGGAATCGGGCTATGTCGCCATGTGGCAGGCCGACAAATCCACCGACGCCGATGGCCGCATCGAAAATCTGAAGGAACTGGTGCGGGCGATGGGCGATTATCCCAGCCTGACCGCATTTCTGGAACATGTCGCGCTGGTGATGGACAATGATGCCAATGCCGATGGCGAAAAGATCACCATCATGACGCTGCACGCCGCCAAAGGGCTGGAATTTGATCAGGTCTTCCTGCCCGGATGGGAAGAAGGCGTGTTCCCCAGCCAGCGCTCACTCGACGAAGGCGGCACCAACGCGCTGGAGGAAGAACGGCGGCTGGCCTATGTGGGCATCACCCGCGCGAGGCTGCGCGCCCACATCATCAACGCCGCCAACCGCCAGGTTTATGGCCAGTGGACAGCGGCACTGCCCAGCCGCTTCATCGCCGAACTGCCCGAAAGCCATGTGATGGCGCGATCGACCATGAGCGGCGGGCCCAGCCTGTGGCGGGCGGCACTGGAAGGCGGCGATCCGTTCGCGCATCTGCAACGCGGCACGGGGCGCGGGCCGGGGTGGGACCGGGCGGCGCAGGGCGGCGGCAATTTTGCCAACCGGTCAGATCGGGATTTCGGCCCGCGCAGCGCCGCGCCAAAAGAAGCCAGGGTCAGCGCCGTCTCGTTCAGCCCCAGCCCGGCCATTCGCAAGGGCGCGCGCGTGTTTCACGCCAAGTTCGGCGAAGGCACGGTGTTCCATGTTGACGGCAACAAGCTGGAGATTGATTTCGCCGCAGCCGGGCGCAAGCGCGTGCTCGACAGTTTCGTGTCGCTCAAAGACGCTTGATCAAAGCGGCCTGATATCCTTGCCCGTCAGGGCGCCCATCACCTCGCCAAACACCCGCGGCGTCAGGAACAGCAGGCCAACGGCGGTCAGGGCCAGGCATTGCAGCATCGGCCAATGCAGATATTCCTGCGCAAAAAAGAATGTGCCAACCAGAACAAAGCCGTTGAACCGCGCCACCATCGACAACACGATGGCGACCAGCCCCCATTGCCAGCTCAGGCCCAAGGTCCAACCTGTCCACGCCAGCCCCATCAGCAGGAAACCAACGCCGCACAGGGCGATCGCCAACACATAGCCGGGAAATTTGCGAAAACTGGACATTGACCCGGAAACTAACACCGACAGCGCGCGACGGCAATTCCGGCGCCGTGAATGGATGCCCTGAATGGATGCCCTGAATGGATGATTGCCGCTGCGGCTCGCGCTTTCTATGGAAGATGGGTGCCGTCCATCCCCGCGCCTTTGCTGATCGCCGATTATCGCGCCTTCTGGGCCGCGCGGTTCTTTGCGACGGTGGCCGGCCTGATGCTGGTGGTGGTGATCGGCTGGCAAGTATACGACATCGCCCGCGCCACGATGAGCCGTGATGAAGCCGCGTTCCTGCTCGGCATGATCGGCCTGGCGCAGTTTCTGCCGCTGTTCTGCCTGGCACTGGTGGTGGGCGTGATCGCCGATCGCATGGATCGCCGCTACATCGCGCGGGCGGCAGTGGCGCTGGAAATCTTCTGTGCCGCTGTGCTGGCCTGGCTGGCGCTCACGGGCGAAGTGCCGATGGTCGCACTGTTCGTGGTCGCTGCCCTGCTGGGTGTGGCGCGGGCCTTTCAGGGGCCATCGATGGCCGCGCTTGCCCCCAATCTGGTGCCGCGCGACCTGCTGCCCCAGGCCATCGCTTTGAACAGCATCAGCTGGCAAGCCGGCGCGGTGATCGGCCCGCCGCTAGGGGCCTTTCTCTATGCCGTTTCGCCGGCCACACCCTATGTGACGGCGACAATCCTGTTTGGCATCACCTTCATCTGCCTGATGACCATCCGCCCGGTGCCGCGCCCGCTGCCCGCCACCGTCACTCCGTGGCGCAGCGTGGTCGAAGGCGTCGCCTATGTGCGCCACAACCGGGTGCTGTTGGGCGCCATCAGCCTGGATCTGTTTGCCGTGCTGCTGGGCGGGGCGACGGCGATGCTGCCGGTTTATGCCCGCGATGTGCTGCATGTTGGCGTTGAAGGGCTTGGTCCGCTGCGCGCCGCGCCATCGGCTGGCGCAGTGCTGATGGCGGTGCTGCTCGCCAGCCGGCCGCTGCGCCGCCATGTCGGCCCGGTGATGTTTGCCAGCGTTGGGGTGTTTGGCCTGGCCACCATCGTTTTTGGCCTGTCCACTTCTTACCCGCTCAGCCTGGC
>NZ_JANPML010000050.1:0-6756 GCF_031422795.1 Sandarakinorhabdus sp. | reverse complement strand
CTCGGCGGCGGGCAGATCGATTTTGTTGATCACGGGCACGATCTCATGGTCATGCTCGATAGACTGGTAGACGTTGGCCAGCGTCTGCGCTTCCACGCCCTGCGCTGCGTCCACCACCAGCAGCGCGCCTTCGCAGGCGGCCAATGAGCGGCTGACTTCATAGGCGAAATCGACGTGGCCGGGCGTGTCCATCAGGTTGAGGATGTAATCCTTGCCGTCAGTCGCGCGATAATCGAGGCGCACGGTCTGCGCCTTGATGGTGATGCCGCGTTCCTTCTCGATATCCATGTTGTCGAGCACCTGCTCGCTCATCTCACGCGCGGCGAGGCCGCCGGTCGTCTGGATCAGGCGATCGGCCAGCGTCGATTTCCCATGATCGATATGGGCGATGATCGAGAAATTGCGGATGCGGCTCTGGTCTGCGGTCATGTGTGCGGCATAAGCCGTGGGGCAGGGTGGCGCAATGGCCAAGCCGTCGCGGCAGGACGGTTAAGGGCGCACTGTCCGGGGTGGGAGGGGGCTACCACCAACCCCGGACAGGCCCTCACCCGTCAGTCGTCTTGGTATCCGATCATGTCAGCCATCAGCTTCACGATTGGCCATCCGACTGGCGGCATGGGTTTTCAGCGCGGCGGCCAGTTCCGCAGCGCTGTAAATCTGTCCGATGGGCAACACCCCGGCGGGTGCGTCCACCACTTCGAAACGGTCGCCGGCCTTGCCGCCCTTCAGCCACAGGCAGGTGATGTGCAGCGCCGGGATGCGCAGCTGCGCCACCTCGCCATCATCAGCCGGCGGGGCGGCGGCCATGCGGGTGAGGGCGTTCCTGAACCGGCCAACGCTGATGCCGTTCGACATCTGCGCGAAGCGCGAATCGCTGGCGCGGGCTTCGGCTGAAACTGCACCGGCTTCGGTGGGCACGATCTGCGCCCACAATTTCAGCTTGGCACCCGGGATGATGCGGCCGGCGGCAAGATCGTCCAGCCCCAGCATATAGACCGGGGTGGCGATCGCATCGGCGTCGCGCACCTCGGCCAGGGTGGTGGCCATGCGCATGGCATCGCCCAACGCCATGCGGGCGGCACCGCGGGTGATGGCCGGTGCGCGGGCTTCGAGATTGGCGCTGGCGGCCAGACGCGGCAGCACGGCGGCAAGATTGGCGGCCATGGCGGCCGGCGGCTTGGCGAAACTGATCGGCATCGAAATTCTCCTTTTCGCTGTGGCGGCTCAGGGCCTAGTATAGCCGGTGCCGATCCAATTGCCGCTGCCGTTGTAATCGGCGAGCAGCGTATCATAGGCGACGATGGTGGTGGTGCCCTGCGTGGCATCGGCGGCGCTGGACGAGCCGGGGTCGCACATGATGACGAACTCGCCATCTTCCACCCCGGCGGCGACCACGGCATGGCGGCCACCGCCATCCCATTCGATGCGGACGAACACCGGCCGGCCAATCGCCAACTGGCCGCGCAGATTGGCGTACGACACGCTGTTGTTCTGCATCTGCTCAAGATGGCCCAGGCTGTCGATCACCGCCGACGTGTTGTCGGGGATGTTGCAGCGGGCCCCATCGGCGCCCGGCCCCGGCTGGCCGCAATCATTGCGCCCGCGCCGCTGGTTGACCAGATCAACTTGGCTGAGCGTGGAGGCCGGCTGATAATGGCGCCGGATGCTCGATGAAACGGCGGCCCAGCACCATTGGCTCTGCTGCTGGCGCTGGATGCGGAAGGCCAGATTGACATCAACCGGCAGGGCACCCAGCGCGGCCGACACGAACAGCGGGCGGAAACCGCTGGCAACTGCTGCATCGAAATTGGCCTGATAGGCGCCGCCGGTCATGCCGTGATGGCCAACACTGGCGGCGCTGCGTTTTTCCCACAGGCCGGCATAGACATCGCGTTTGAAGAAGAGGAAATTCACCATGGCGCTGCCGCCCGACACCAGATCATAGCCCTGTGCGGCCAGGCTGTTGTGGGTGGCGCGGAACTGCGCTTCGGTCATGTCGTGGCGGGCCACCCACGCCGGGCCGGGGCTTTTTTCCCACCAGGCGATGTAACGCACCGTGCTGCCTTCAACATAGGGCTGCACGCTGCGCAGGCGCATGCCCTGGCCAACCAGCTGGTTGAACGCGGCCTGATAGGCGGCGCTGTCCAGCCCGTGCCGCGCTGCCCAGGGGGCGGAACCGGCCTTTTCATAGACGCAGGCAAAGCGTGAGCCATTGGACGTGCGCCATGCCGACAGGCTGAGCGGGCGCAGGCCCTGATTGGACCATGTGTTGACCTCGGCCTGATACTGCGCCGACGACAATCCGTGCCGCGCGGCCCAGCCGGTGGAGGAGCTCTTGTCGAAGATGGCGGCAAAGCGCTCGCCATTGCCGGTGCCATAGCCGCTGATGCAGACCGGGCGGAAGCCCTGGCCGGTCAGCGTGTTGAACCGCGTCTGATATTGCGCGCCTGTCAGGCCGTGATTGGCCGTCCACGCCGCGCCGCCAGCCTTGATCCAGCTGGCCATAAACAATGCTTGTGCCATGGTCTGCGTCCCCTCTCCCAAAGGTGGATGCAGCGTCCCCGGCGGCTTTCATGGTGTCCCATTCGCTGGCGCAGATTACCATGCTTTGGGCGAATCCATTGCATGGAACCGACAGAAATGCTGGCCGGCCTGAAACCGCAGATGTCTTGACCCTGAGCAGCGCTGGCCATAGCGGAACGGCATAAAGTGACGGAGACACATGGTGACCATCAACATTGCAATCGTCGGCGCCGGCCCGGCCGGATACTACACCGCCGAAGCCGCCCAGAAACAGTGGGGTGCTGATGTGCGAGTCGATATCATCGATCGCCTGCCCACTCCCTATGGCCTGATCCGCGCCGGCGTGGCGCCTGATCACCAGTCCATCAAGGCGGTGACCAGGCGGTATGAGGCGACCAACCTCGCGCCGGGCACGCGGTTGGTGGGCAATGTGATGCTTGGCGACGATGTTTCGATCGACGAGTTGTTGGGCCTGTATGATGCCGTCGTGCTGTCGGTGGGCGCACCGCTCGACAAGCCCATCGGTATTCCCGGTGATGATCTGCCTGGCGTGATCGGGTCGGCGGCGTTTGTTGGCTGGTATAATGGCCACCCCGATCATGCCGGCCTGGCCGTGGATCTGTCACACCATGGCGCCGCGATCATCGGCAACGGCAATGTTGCCATCGATTGCGCCCGGGTGCTGGCCAAGACGGTGGACGAACTGGCCACGACCGATATCGCCGGCCATGCCCTGGCCACGCTCGCCGCCAGCGCCGTGCGCGATGTACACATCATCGGTCGCCGTGGGCCACACCAGGCCAGCTTTACCACCAAGGAAGCCGGCGAACTGGGCCATCTCGTCCGTGCGCATCCCATCGTTCGGCCGGGCGATTTCCCGCCGGAGGCCGAAGACGCCGCGCTCGATCCCGGCCAGCGCAAGATGGTCACCCATTTGCGCGGCTTTGCCGGCCTACCCCGCGGCGATAAACCGGTGACGATCAATTTTGAATTCTTCCGCCGCCCGGTCGCAGTGGAAGGGACGGGCAAGGCACAGCGCCTGATCGTGGAAACCACCCGGCTGGAAAACGGCCAGGCGGTGGGCACCGGCGAATTGCACGCCATCCCGTGCGGGCTTGTGATCGCCTGCATCGGCTATCGCACGGCGGAAATTCCCGGTGTGGTGTTTGCCGAAAAACTTGGCCGCTTCCCCACCGATGATGCTGGCCGCATCGCGCCTGCGCTTTATGCCAGCGGCTGGGCGCGGCGCGGGCCGTCGGGCACCATCGGCACCAACCGGCCCGATGGCTTTTCGGTGGTCGCCGCCATGGTGGAAGACAGCATCGCTGCGTCGGGCAAGGCCGGGCCGGCGGGGCTCGACGCCCTGCTCGCCAGTCGTGCCATCAAGGCCACGGATTTTGCTGGCTGGCAGAAGATCGAAGCCGCAGAGGTGGCCGCTGCCCGCGCCGGGGCGCCGCGCGAGAAGATCGTGGATGTGGCCCGGATGATGTCGCTGGCCTGAAGCGTCTGCGGGCGCCTGCCCCGGCACGCAGCTGGATCAGGTCGCCACGAAATCGACAAGGACGAAGCTGACATTGTCGCGTCCGCCTGCATCCAGCGTGCGCAGCAACAGCTGGTTACAGGCCGCGACGCGCGGGCCGTGCAAAATCTGGCCAATGTCCGCGTCTGACAGTTCGCCGTTCAGGCCATCGCTGCAGATCAGGAAGCGGTCCCCAGCCCGGACATCGGCTGCAGCGACATCGATATCGTCACGGCCGGGCAGCCCGATGGCCCGCCACAGCAGGTGGCGGCCGGGATGGTTCTGGGCGGCTTCCGCGCTGATCATGCCCACTTCAACCTGCCACTGCGCCTCATTGTGGTCGCGACTGAGCGTTTCCAGCCTGCCACCGCGCCAGCGATAGATGCGGCTGTCGCCACACCAGATCAGGCTGGCACGGCTGTCGCACCACAACAGTGCCGCCAGCGTCGTGCCCGAAAGGCCGCCCGCGGCCGCCGCGCGGCGGGCAATGGCCACGCTGGTTGCCGCCATGGCTGCAATTATGGCCTGCACCATGGCCTCGTGGTTCAAGCCGGCTGGCACGACCGCCAGCCCATCGATCACCGCCTGAGCCGCCGCATCGCCGTCCATCAGGCCGCCCATGCCATCGGCGACGGCCCACAGGCCGAGATCGTCACGGGCCAGCCAGCGATCCTCGTTGCGGTCGCGCCGACAGCCGACATGGGTGACGGCATGGCTTTCGGCGAAGAGAGTGTGGATCGGCATGGTGGAGCCGAAAGTGCCACAGCCCGGTGCTGCCAGCAATCTTGCGATGAATTGGCCGGTTTATGTGGTTGCACCGCCTGCCTTGCCCGGCTATAGCGCCGCTTCCGCAAGGTTCGGGGCGTAGCTCAGCCTGGTAGAGCGCTGTCTTCGGGAGGCAGAGGCCGGAGGTTCGATTCCTCTCGCCCCGACCAATTGCGGTTGAGGTTCGGTCCCGGCGAACCTCCGTCCTCTGCACTGCAGGGGATGTGGGGCCGGAGGTTCGTTTCCTCTCGCCCCGACCATCGGAAAACAAAAGGGCCAGCAGCGATGCTGGCCCTTTTCGTTTCAGCCGAGACGAAACCGCACCGCCAGCAGGCCTTTGAACGGCGTTCCAATTGGCCCTTCATACACCAGAACGTCACCGGCGTGCGGCTCGGCACCGGCTGCCAGGCCTTCGCTGGCGCTGGTGACAAACAACAGATCAAGGCCGGCGCCGCCAAAGGCTACGCAGGTCACCTGGCTGACAGGCACGTGCAGGCGGCCGGCAACGGTGCCATCGGGGTTGTAGGCGGTAGCGCGGCTGCCGCCCCATTCGGCGTTCCACAGCCGGCCCAGCGCATCCACATCCGATCCATCAGGCGCGCTGCCCGGTTCGGTGCGGGCAAATTGCGCGGCGTCGCCCAGCGGGCCATTTGCCGGATAGCGCAGGATGCGGCCCGTGGTGGAATCGGCAAAAAAGGCGTGCGCGCCATCGGGTGAGAAACAGAGGGAATTGCTGATGAGGATGCCGTCGCGCACGGCCTCGGGCACTGCAGTGCCGGGCGGATCAAGCCGATAAAGCGAACCGCGTTCGGGCGGCGCGCGGCTTTCATCTTCCACCATCGCCCCGGCCCAAAACCGGCCCTGCCGGTCCACCCGGCCATCGTTCAGGCGCATGCCATGGGTTTCGAGGTCCAGCCGGTGCAGCCATTCGATATGGCCGCTGGCCGGCGTGAATAGCGCAAAGCCGTTGGCCAGTGCCAGCAGCAGGCGATCCGGATCGTCGGTGAGCGCCATTGATCCCAGGCGTTCGGGCACGGTGATGCGTTCCAGCTGCTGTGCGTCATGGTGCCAGCACAACAGTTCGCTGCGCTGGATGTCGGTGAACCACAGGCAGCCAAGCGCGTCATCCCACACCGGCCCTTCGGCCAGCACGCATTGCGAAGGGATGATGAAGGCCGGCTGGCGGGGCAGATCGAGCATGGCCAGCAGGATTGCACCACAGCCGGCCGCGTGCAAGTTGGCAGCCGAAACCAGCGGGAGGGACAGCAGATGCATGATTTTCTGGCCAACAGGCGCCCGCTGGTGGCGATCTTGCGCGGGCTGGAGCCGGAACGGGCCGCCGCCGTGGCGCAGGCGCTGGTGGACGCCGGCATCACCCTGATCGAAGTGCCGCTGAATTCGCCCGATCCGTTCACCAGCATCGCCGCCATCATCGCGGCAGTGGGTAACCGGGCGCTGGTCGGGGCCGGCACGGTGCTCGACGTGGGCCAGGTGCGGGCGTTGGCGGGCATCGGCGCGCAGCTGGTGGTATCCCCCAATGGCAATCCAGCCGTGATCAGCGCGGCGGTTGCTAGCGGCATGATTGCGCTGCCCGGCGTGCTCACCCCCACCGAGATGTTCGCCGCGCTGGCCGCTGGCGCGCAGGGCCTGAAGATCTTCCCGGCCGAACTGGTGCCGCCGGCTGGCGTGACCGCCGTGCGCGCCGTGCTGCCGCCAGGCCTGCCGCTGTTCATGGTGGGCGGCATCAATGCCGAAACGATGGCGGCCTATCGCGCCGCCGGTGCGACCGGGTTCGGGCTGGGCAGTTCGTTGTTCAAGCCGGGCAAGCCGCTGGACGCCATCGCCGCTGATGCGCGCGCCATCGTGGCGGCGTGGGACAGGCTGATCTGAGCCCCTCCCCCATTTGGGGGGAGGGAGTCAGACCCGGCCGCCGTCGATCACCAGTGACT
>NZ_JANPML010000049.1:0-9844 GCF_031422795.1 Sandarakinorhabdus sp. | reverse complement strand
CGGTGCTGGGCACCAAGTTTCAGATCATCGAACGGCGCTGCGGTGTGGCGATCGCCGGCACATTGCCCCCAGAGGCCGGCGACGGGCTGGCGCTGGTCGAAACCACTTTGCAGGCCATGGCGGCCCTGCATGCGCTCGATCCGGCAGCGGTCGGTCTGGGAGACCTTGGCAAACCGGAGGGCTTTCATGCCCGCCAGCTGAAGGGTTGGAGGCTCCGTGCCGACGCGGTGTGGCCCGACGGCCTGCCGGAACACGTGGCCGCCCTGATTACCGCGCTGGCCGCTGCCGTGCCGCCCGAAGCCGGCGCGCCAGTGCTGCTGCACATGGATCTGAAGCCCGACAATCTGCTCGTCGATCCCGCCACCTGCCAACCGCGCGCCATGATCGATTGGGACATGGCCACGCGCGGCCCACGCGGCTTTGATCTGGCCATCCTGCTGTCCTACTGGATCGAGCCCGGCGACCCCGATGATGTGAAGCCGCTGCTGGCCGTGCCCTCGCTCACGCCGGGTTGGCCAAGCCGGGCGGCGGTGGCGGCGCGCTATCAGGCCATCAGCGGCCACGACCCCGGCAACCTCGTGTGGCCCATCGCACTTGCCCGTTTGCGGCTGGCGGTGGCGTGGATGCAGCTTTACCGAAAATGGCAGCGCGGCGAGATGGACGGCACGCGCTATCAGGGGTTCGAGACATTGGCGCTGGCGATTATCGCCCACGCCGAAAACCAGTACCAGAAAGGCGCCTTGTGACCGATTTCACCCTGCCCGAAGAGACCAAGGCGCTGGCCCGCCGCACCCGCCAATTCGTGATCGACAAGATCATCCCCTTCGAACGCGACCCGCGCCTGACCCAGCATGGCCCCACCGATGCCTTGCGCGCCGAACTGGTGGCGCTGGCCAAGGCCGAGGGCCTGCTCACCCCGCAAGCACCCACCGAACTGGGCGGAATGGGATTCGATCACGCGACGCAAGCCGCGGTGTTCGAAGCCGCCGGCTGGTCGACGCTGGGCCCGGTCGCCATGAACTGCGCCGCGCCGGACGAAGGCAATATGTATCTGCTTTCGCGCATCGCCCGGCCCGATCAGGTGAAGCAGTTCCTTGCCCCCATGGTCAGCGGCGATCGCCGCAGCGTGTTCGCCATGACCGAGCCCGATGGTGCCGGCAGCGACCCCGGCCAACTGAAAACCACCGCCGTGTTCAACGGCAACGATTATGAGATCTCCGGCCTGAAATGGCTGATCACCGGGGCCAATGGCGCGAAAACCTGGATCATCATGGGCAATGTCGAGCCCAACGCCCACGGCGCCCACGGCCCCACCCTGTTCCTGTGCGAAGGCGAAACACCGGGCATCCAGATCGAGCGCGTCATGGACTCGATGGACCGCAACTATGTCGAAGGCCATTGCGTCGTCCGCTTCGAAGGGCTGCGGCTGGGCCCGTCGCACCTGCTCGGCGAGATCGGTTCGGCCTTCCGCTATGCCCAGATGCGCCTCGCCCCGGCCCGCCTCACCCACTGCATGCGCTGGCTCGGCGCGGCGGCGCGCTGCCAGCATATCGCGCTGGAACACGCCCGGGTGCGCACCGCGTTCGGCAAGCCGCTGCTTGCCCACCAAGGCGTCAACTTCATGCTGGCCGACAATGAAATCGCCCTGCATCAGGCCCGTCTCGCCATCCGCCACGTCGCCTGGATGCTCGATCAAGGCGTGCGCGCCCGCCACGAAAGTTCGATCGTGAAAGCCAGCGTGTCGGAAGATCTGTTCAAGGTCACCGATCGCTGTGTGCAGATCCTGGGCGGCATCGGGGTGACATCGGAAACCGTGGTGGAAATGATCTTCCGCGATATGCGGCCGTTCCGCCTCTACGACGGCCCGACTGAAGTGCATAAATTTGCCATCGCCACCCAGCTGGAACGGACGGGCAGCGCGTTTACCGATCCGGTGGGTTGGTAATCAGAATCGCAAACCGGTTGCGGCAGCGAGATCGGCGAGGGCCTGGGCCTCGCCGGTTACCTTGATTGCCGTCATGCCCAGCGCCGCGGCCGGCTTGCAGTTGATGCCCAGATCATCAAGATAGACACAGTCCGCCGCCGCCACGCCCAACGCTTCGCACATCATCAGATAAATGCGCGGATCAGGCTTGCGCAGGCCGACCTTGGCGCTCTCGATGACATGGTCGAACTCGGCCAGGATATGCTTCACACTCGGCCCCCAGCCAATATCCTCTTCACTCGCCACATTGTTGGTGATGCAGCCGGTCTTGAATGCCGCCTTGCAGGCCCGCAGCGCCGCCACCATCCCCGGCCGCACATCGCCGGCCAGCAACGGCAACACCGCGCCGCCCGGCACATCATGGCCCAATGCCATCGCTTCGGCCCGAAATTCGGCATCGAACGCGCTGGTGCTGATCTCGCTGCGCTCCAGCCGCGCCCAGGCATTGCTGTCGGGATTGGTGGCATTGACCGTGCGGATGAAGCCATGCGGCAGACCGCGCTGCGCCTCATACCGGGCAAAGGCCTCAAACGGCGACGACGTGATCACCCCGCCGAAATCGAAAATCACCGCTGCGATGGCCATGGCTGGTTCCTTGTTGATGGACCATCTTTACGCGTGGCCGGCTCGGCGTTCACCAGAGAAAAGAACAAGGGAAGCCTCCGGCGGGCAGGGTCGAGGACCCTGCACCCGTTCGTTTCGGGTTTTTCCACCCGTCTTCGCAGTCATTCCGCTGCCCAAAGGTCACAAAGGTCACAGATTTGGCTGGTTTCGATCGTTTTTTGATCGCGATTTGAAAGAGCATCGGTTGCAACCGATGCCCATCATTGCCAGCAATTGCCGGTGTAGGACAGGCTGAGCATGGATGCTGGCCTGCGCCAGCATGACCGTGGCTTTTGATCGAAGGCTGCCCGAAAACAAACGGGTGCGCAGGTCTGCGACCCTGCCCGCCGGAGGCCCTACTTGCTGCCTTAGATGGAGAAACTCGACCCGCAGCCGCAGCCCGACGCCGCCTGCGGGTTCTTCACCTCGAACGCTGCAGCGCCGATCTTCTCGACAAAATCGACTTCGGCGCCTTCGAGGAAGGGCAGCGAATCGGGATCGACCAGCATGGTGATGCCGTCGGTTTCAACGATGGTGTCGCCATCGGCCGGGGCGGCTTCAAGGCCGAAGCGATATTGGAAGCCGGCGCAGCCGCCGCCATCGACGGCGAGGCGGAGCATCAGGCCGGGCTTGCCCTGGCGGGCCGCGATCACGGCAACACGCTTTGCAGCGGCGGGGGAGAGGCGGGGCAGGCTTTCCATGACCCCAATGTAAGCGTCAGGCGGGCAAGCTGCAACCGGCGCGTGGATCAGCGGCCCGAACGCATTTTCCAGCTGCGGCCACCGGCCATCACCATGTCGTCGCTGGCCAGCGGCGCAAACGGCTCGTTGCTGGCGAGATCGGCGGGCGCGATCACGGTAATGCGTGAACGGGCCGGGGCGCTGACGCCATAGCTGGCGAGATCGAGGAAGGGCTGCGGATCGAGAGCGCGGCCATCAAGGCGAACTTCGAAGTGCAGGTGGGTGCCGGTGGAACGGCCGGTCGAGCCCATGCCGCCAATGACTTCGCCCTGGCGAACAACATCGCCTTCCTTCACGTGGAAGCGGCTCATGTGGCCATAGCGGGTTTCCAGGCCATTGCCGTGATCGACAACCACGACCTTGCCATAACCGGCCCACCAGCCGGCGCGCACGACAACGCCATCGGCAGCGGCGTGGATGGCATCGCCGGTCTTGCCGGTCATGTCGATACCGGCGTGGAAGGCACCGCCGCCGTGGAACGGATCGGAACGATAGCCGAAATCCGACGATTGGCTCATGTGATTGACCGGCAGGAAGGCCGGGATGCGGGCAAACGTGGCGATGACGGCGGCGCGGCGGGCGGCATCGGCCTGCAGATCGCGCACTTGCGGATCAGTGGCGGTGATGAACGGGCCGCCAAGGCCGGTGCGGCCAGCCAGAAAGCGATCAGTCAAAGAGCGATCGGCCAGGAAGCGGTCCGGATTGAGGCCAAGGCGGCGCAGCACGGCTTCGGCGCGTGGCATGCCGGCCGGGGCGGCACCAATCAGCGCGGCGACCGGCTGGCCGGCGCGCGGCAGCATGCGGGCCAGAGTGGCTGCATTGGTGCGTTCGTTGGTGAGAGCCGACAGGAATTCGTGGCGGGCATCGGCGACACTGCTGGCCTGATTGGTGGCGCGGTCGTCCGGCATCATCGCGGATACGGCGAGATGGGTGGAAACCAGCGCGGGGGAAACCAGCGCGGGGGAAACGGCTGCAAAGCCATCGCTGGCTGAGGCAGGATTTGCTGCGGCAGGAACAGCAGCGGCAAAGGCCATCAGGCCCAGCACTGCCATTATCTTGCCGTTCAGAAATTGCATGACCCAGTGCGACCCTTCGTCAGGCAGGATCAGCAGGAAAGGCGGGAGCAGGCACCGGAATCAACTTCCAGTGTCAGAACCCATCAAAACCACTGTCCCCTTTTGCCGCCGGTGAACCCGACTGACACCGTTAACAAAGCAGCCGGGGCCGGCGCGAACAACCGGGCAATTGGCCCAGAGCGGCCAACCGTTCAGCGCGGGCGATGAAATGTGACCGTTGCGTGCCATTACCGTGAAACTTTCGGTCGGCGGCGCCGTATCTACGCTTGTGGCAGCAGTTTGATCCGCCGGATGGGCCCCGGTTGGCGCATTGCTGCGCGAGGGCGTCGGCGGCGAATCAGGATGATCGGGCATTCCCCTGTGCCCACCAGCATCCGATCGCCGCCGACATTTTCATGTGTTTCGTAAGGGTGGCGCTGCGTAACCAGATCAGGCGGGTTCAGGCCAGCGCGCGGGCGGCGTCCAGCACCGCTGCGGCATGGCCCGGCACTTTCACCTTGCCCCATATTTGCGCCACCGTGCCATCGCGGCCAATCAGGAAAGTGGCGCGCTCGATCCCCATGTATTTCTTGCCGTACATGGATTTTTCCACCCACGTGCCATAGGCTTCGGTCACCGCGCCCGGATCGCTGCCAAGCAGCACGGTCAGGCCATATTTGGCGCGGAACTTGGCGTGGCTGGCAACGCTGTCACGCGAAACGCCGACGACCACGGTATCCGCCGCCGCGAAATCGCCCTGCAGGGCGGAGAAATCCTTGCCCTCGTTGGTGCAGCCCGGCGTATCATCCTTGGGGTAGAAATAGAGCACCAGTTTCTTGGCCGTGAAATCGGCCAGGCTGATGGGGCCAGTGTCGCCTTCCATGGTAAAGGCGGGGGCGGCGGTTCCGGGTTCTGGCATGCTCACGATCATTCTCCTGTGCTGAAGATCTCTGCCCGTGCCACGCGCACCTGCTCTCTGGCGATGGCCAGTTGCTCCACCAGGCCAGTGAAATTTGCCGCACCCAGGGCATGGGCAAGGATGGCGGCGACCGGTTCGGGCAGGGTATCGGGCACGCGCGCGCCGGCAAACAACAGCCGCAGCCAGATCAGGCAGCGCGCCAGCACATCATGGGCCTGGGCCAGTTCGGCGGGCAGTTCGCCGGCGGCAATCAGTTCGGCCAGCGCCGCCGGCAATTCGGGATGCAGGCCGCGCCCACTGGCGAGCTGGCGGAAATGCACGAGGAATTCCAGATCAACCAGGCCGCCCGGCGCCAGCTTCACGTCGAACCGGCCTTGCGGCTTCTTGGCGGCAGCCATGTCGGCGCGCATCTGCAGCACGGCCGCACGCAGTGACGGGACGTCGCGCGGGCGGGCAAGCACATCACGGATCACGGCGGCGGCCTGCTCCGCCGGCCCGGCGACGATGCGGGCGCGAGTGAGCGCCATATGCTCCCAGCTTTCCGCTTCCTCGTGCTGGTAGCGGGCGAAACTGTCGATCGAAAGCGCCAGATTGCCCTTTGCGCCCCACGGCCGCAGCCGCGTATCGACCTCATAAAGCGCGCCGGCCGCCGTTGGCACCGATAGCGCGGTGACCAGCCGCGCCGCCAGCCGGTTGAAATATTGGCTGGCCGGCACGGGTTTGGCACCACCCGACAGGGTTTCGTGATGGCCGGTGAACAGGAAGACCAGATCAAGATCAGAAGCGTGGGTCATCGCCCGGCCACCGTGCCGGCCCAGCGCCAGCACCAGCAATTCGCCGCCAGGCACCTGGCCGTGGTTCACCGCAAATTCGGTCGCCACCGCCGGCAACAGGATGCGCACGGCGGCATCGGCAAGATCGGCCAGGCTGCGCCCCACCGCCAGCGCGCCGGCATGGCCTTCGATCAGCTGCGCGCCCAGCTGAAACCGCACTTCGGCTGTCCACCGCCGCACCCGGTCCAGCCTGTCCTCCAGCCCTTGCGCGCCCTGGCACAGGCTGGCGAGCTGCCCGGTCAGCGCGTCGGCGTCGGGCAACGGCGCAAAGGCATCGGGCGACAGCATGACATCGAACAGCGCCGGATCGCGGGCCAGCGCTTGCGCCAGCACCGGCGTGATGCCCACCAGGTTGCCGAGCAGCCCGACAAGGCGCGGATTGGCGCGCAACAGCGCCAGGAACTGCGCCCCGGCCGGCAACGCGGCAAGCAGGCCATCAAGGCGATGGGCCGCCGTGGCCGGATCGGCGGCGGCGGCCAGCCTTTCGATCAGACCGGGCAGCACCGCTTCGAAATCAGCCCGCGCCGATTCGCTGCGCAGGGCACGATACTTGCCCTGCCGCCAGCTGGCGATCAGCGGCGGCAGCAGTTTCACCAGGCCGGCATAATGCTGTTTCAACCACGGTTTCGGATCAGCCGGCACGGTCGTTGCTTCGGGCATGGCGGCACGGATCAGGCGATCATAGGCGGCCGCCACCGGTTCGGTGATGGATTTCAGCAGGGATTCGAGCGCCTTTGCATCCTTCAGCCCGCACAGCCGGGCCACCGCCTGACGATCGGCGATCAGGCGCGGGATGGCGTGGGTCTGCTCGTCGCGGCGCATCTGCAACCGGTGTTCCAGCGTGCGCAGGCTCCGGTAGCTGGCGGCCAGCTGCACGGCTTCGGCGGCGGGGATATGGCCGGCCGTGGCCAGCGCCGCCAGCCCATCCAGCGTTGCCGGGCAGCGCAGTTCGGGATCGCGCCCGCCCCAGATCAGCTGGTTGATCTGGGCAAAAAACTCCACTTCGCGGATGCCGCCGTGGCCGCGCTTGAGGTCAAAGCCGGGGCCGTTGGTCTGGCCGCCTTCGAAATGATCGCGGATGCGCAATGATACCGACTGGATGTCGCGCACCGCCGTGTAATCCAGGCTGCGCCGCCACACGAACGGGCGGATGTGGGCGAGGAAATCGCGGCCCATGGCGACATCGCCGCCGACGGCGCGAGCCCGGATGAAGGCGACCCGTTCCCAGGTCAGCGCTTCGGATTGGTAATAATGTTCCGCCGCCGCCAGGCTGATCGACATCGGCGTGATTTCAGCTGCAGGGCGCAGGCGCAGATCGATGCGGGCGACATAGCCATCGGGCGTCAGATCATTGAGGATGGCGACCGCGCGGCGCACGATGCGGACGGCAGCTTCGCCGGGATCTTCACTGCCCCGGCACGGAACCAAGGCGGGATCGTGCAGAAAAATGAGATCGGCATCGCTGCTGTAGTTCAACTCGCGGCTGCCCAGCTTGCCCAGCGCCAGCGCGACCACGCCGCGATTGGGCGCGCCGCGTTCGGCCAGCGCGGCGGCGATCGCTGCATCGATGGCGCGATCGTTGAAATCCGACAGCG
Organism: Sandarakinorhabdus sp.; assembly: GCF_031422795.1. GTDB lineage: Bacteria > Pseudomonadota > Alphaproteobacteria > Sphingomonadales > Sphingomonadaceae > Sandarakinorhabdus. The sequence continues at coordinate 2,115 of NZ_JANPML010000049.1, read as the reverse complement.
CGGCGGTCACCTGCTCCAGCGGCCACAGGCCCGCCAGATCGGCGAGCGCCACCACCAGCGCCACATCACGCCGGGCGGTACGCAGGCGCGGCATGATCGGCTGGCTGTCGTCGCCTGCCAGCGCCAGTGCAGCGGCCACGGCGGCATCGGGGCCCTGCGCCGCCAGCAGCGCCAGTGTGCCAGGCCGGCCACGGATCAGCCCCTTCAGAAACGGCGCCTCGGCCCAGGCGGCCACAGCGGCATTGGTGAGTTCGGGCGACAGGCCAGCCGGCAGCAACAGCGCCAGATCAGGCGGCGGGGCCATTGACGGCGTGACAGCAGGCAAGGCAAACTTCATACGCTCTGATGCCAGCCCGTTCAGCCGCCAGCAAGCGGCCGGACGGCAATCAGGCCGACAAGTTCAACAGGAGAGCGAGATCATGACTGCAAAGCCTTTGGCCCTGCTGGTATTGTTGACGATGCTTGCCGCGTGCAACACGATCCAGGGTGCTGGCCGCGACATCAAGAGCGTGGGCGGTGCGATCGACAAATCGGCGGGTGCGTCCAAGGACTAAGCCGCGGTTTCCTTCGCAGTTTCAGCAGCCGCCACCTTGGCGCGGCGCTTTTCCGTGAACCAGATGCCGATGATCGAGATTTCGTAGAGCAACATCAGCGGGATGGCGAGCGCCACCTGGCTCCACAGATCAGGCGGGGTGAGCACGGCGGCGGCCACAAACGCCGCCACCACGGCATAGCGGCGCCCGGCGATGAGCTGCTTGCGGTTGATGATCCCGGCGCGTTCCAGCAGCATCAGCAGCACCGGCAGCAGGAAGGCGACGCCAAAGGCCAGGATCAGGCTCATCACCAGATCGAGATATTCGCCCATCGCCGGCAGCGCCTCGCGGTTGATGCCGCCGGCGCCGCCCATTTGCTGGAAGCTGAGGAAAAAACGGAACGCCGCTGGCATCACGCCATAATAGGCCAGCGCCGCGCCGCAGGTGAACAACACCGGGGTGGCCAACAGGAACGGCAGCAGCGCCTTTTGTTCCTTTTTGTAGAGGCCGGGCGCCACAAAACGCCACAGTTCGTTGGCGATCAACGGAAACGCGATGCAGATGCCGGCAAAGGCCGCGACGCGGATTTCGGTGAAAAACGCCTCATAAAGCTTGGTGTAAATCAGCCGCGCGCCGTTGCCCGAGGCATCGACCAGCGGCTGCACCAGGAAATCGAAAATCTTGCCCGCCTGGCTGAACGACGCCGCAAAGGCGATGACGAAATAGACCACGCAGCGCAGCAGGCGGCCACGCAGTTCGATCAGATGATCGAGCAACGGCGCCTTGCTGGCGTCGATGTCGCTGCGGTCGATCTCTTCGCTCACGCCTGTTCGCCTTCAGGAGCGGCAGCAGGCTTTTTTGCACGCGGCTTGCGGGGCTTTTTCACGGGCGGAGCGTCTACTACAGCTTCGGCGGCAGCTTCGGCGGCAGCTTCGGGGGGCGGCGCCGGCCATGCTTCATAGGCAGGTTCGGCCGGCACTGATTCAGAAATATGGGGCCCGGACAAATCTGGCAGCATGTTTTCCGGCAGCGCCGTGGCCTTCATGATGGCGTCGTTCTGCTGCGCCCACAATTTCTGCATTTCTTCCAGTTCGGCTTCGCGCATCATCGAATCGAAACCGGTGCGCAGATGCCGGCTCATGGCGCGGGCCTTGCCCACCCATTGGCCCACCCAGCGCATTGCCTTGGGCAGGTCTTTCGGGCCGATGACCAGCAGGGCCACCAGCGCAATGAGCATCAGTTCAGACGAATCAATACCAAACATGGCACAACCCTGCGGCGGGCCTCAGCCCCTGTTCAAGGGTCAGCCGCGCGCGTCTTCAACCGGGGATTTGGCTGGAGTTTGCGGGTTCTGCGTCACCTGCGGGTTCTGCAAAGAGGGGGGCGCAGCCGGGTTGCCAGGGGCGGCATCATCGTTCAGCCCCTTCTTGAAGCTGTTGATGCCCTTGGCAAAATCACCCATCAGATCGGAAATGCGGCCACGGCCAAACAGCAGCACGATGACCAGGATGACCACCAGCCAATGCGTGAGGCTGAACGAACCCATGATGTGAGACCCTTACCGTTGCGCGGAACTATCCGC
>NZ_JANPML010000048.1:0-3323 GCF_031422795.1 Sandarakinorhabdus sp. | reverse complement strand
AATCGGCCAGCAGCGCCAGTTGCCTGTTGGTGATCGACGGGATGCCTTCAAAGCCGGCGATGAACACCTGCGGGATGGCCTCGTCGCCGTGCACATCCATGGCGAGATCGCAGCCGGTCTTGTCCATCGCGTCCCGCACGCTCAGCACTTCCGGCGATTTTTCTGCCGAGGGCGCGGCCCATTCGCGGTTGAGGTTCACCCCGGCGGCGTTGCAGCGCAGATGGCCACGGAAACTGCCATCGGGGTTCATGTTGGGCACGATGTGGAACGTCGCCAACTGGCGCAGCTTGCGCGCCACCGGGTCGTGCGGATCGGTCAGCCGCTCCAACACGCCTTCCATCCACCAATGTGCCTTGCTCTCGCCGGGGTGCTGGCGGGCATAGAGCCAGATGGTTTTCGGCCCCGTGCCCATGATCAGCCGATCAATGGGCCGGCCATCAAGGCTGTGGCCCAGCACATCGGCAGCAACGCCTGGCGCCGCGGCCATGCGGGCGACCAGATCATGGTGCCGTTCCATGGAGTAGGGCGCGAAATAGGCGAACCACAACTGGTCGGCCTCAGGCGTTATTTCGATGGTCAGCGTGCCATTGGCGGATGCGGGGTCGTAACTCGTCGTGGCGCGGGTCCAGTGCTGGCGATCGGCCGACATGGCGGCGCGATAGCCCGGCCAGCCATCGGGATAGGCGCTGCCCTTCAGATCGATGATGCGGATCAGGCAGCGCTGGCCCTTGGCGCCCGACAGGCGGAAGTGGAACCATTGATAAAAGTCGCTGTGCGCGTCCTTGGGGATGGTCAGCACGATGTCGTGCGGGCCGCCGATCCGCTCGACCTTGATGTTGCCGGAGTCGAATGCGCTGTCGATGCTGATCATGGAGTCGTCTTTACCTTTACCGTCTCGCTGCGGCCATTGGCGCCGGGGAAGCCCTTCAACAAGGCCTGCAACAGCGCCGGTGCGGCGCTGATCGGGTCAGCGCCGGGCGCAATCGCGCTGGCCCGGCCTTCCCACACCACGGTCTTGTCGCTTGCCCGGCGGATCTGAATCGTCATCTGGGCCGCTGTTACGGTGCGGGTGCCGCCGCCAATCGGGAAGGACACGCCGCCGCCCACGCCGCCATTCCAGCCGCCGGTGCCGCCGCCCACGCCGATCGAAATCGGCGAGCGTTTGCGCACCACCTCGCTGGTGCCGGTAAGGGTGATGCGGGCGACATGATCGGCGGGCTGGCCGGCGGCCATCGGCTTGAACCCGGCGCGGGCCAGTTCTGCGTAGGCCGCCGCTGCCAGCACACCGAACTGCAGCGACGGCGGTTCAGCCGTGGGAGCAGCCGGCTCGACCGTGATGCTGCTGCCGGACAGCGATGGTGCTGGCGGCGCGAGCAGGTGGAAACGGCTCACCTCAACCTTGGTGGTGGCCGCAAGGGCGGCTGCCGGCTGCAGCAGGATCAGCAAGGCAAGGGCAGATGTGCGCATGTTTTATATCCCGATGGTGGGCGGTGAAGTGGTCGCATGTGCGTCAGCCGGTTGCAACCAAAGCTGAATGAACCGCGGCAGAGGGCCCACGATGGTTGACAAAGCCTGCTCCCTCCCTTAGCTCGCCGGTTCCTTTCGACCACCGATTCACTTGCCGGGATTGATCATGAAGATCCGCAACAGCCTCAAGAGCCTCAAGGGCCGTCACCGTGATTGCCAGGTCGTGCGCCGTCGCGGCCGCACCTATGTGATCAACAAGACCAACCGCCGCTTCAAGGCCCGCCAAGGCTGATGTTGCCGCGGCCGGCCACAGCGGCCGGCGCGTTGCCTTGCAAACCCCTGCCATTCGGCGGGGGTTTTGCCATTTGTGGGGCTTGAGCATGCTGCGTGCGGTTGTTTTCGATGTCGGCAATGTCATCGTCGATTGGAATGTGCGGGCCTTCTATGCGCGCTTCATCACTGATCCGGCGCGGCTGGATTGGTTCCTGGCCAATGTCGTCACGCCAGATTGGCATTTCCAGCACGATATGGGCCGGCCGTTTGCCGATACCAGCGCCGAACTGATCGCCCGCTTTCCGGCCGAAGCCGACCTGATTCGCCTTTTTGGCCCGCGCTTCAACGAGACGATCGTGGGCCCGATTCCCGGCATGATCGAACTGGTGGAGCAGCTGGCCGCGCGCGGCGTGCCGTTGTTTGCCATCACCAATTTTGCCCAAGAATTCTGGCTGCAGTTTCGGCCCGAATGGCCGGTGTTCGATCATTTCATCGATATCGTCGTGTCGGGTGCAGAGCGCTTGGCCAAGCCAGATCCGGCCATTTACCAGCTCGCCCTGCGCCGCTTTGGCTTGGCCCCCGGAGAGGCGATCTTCATTGATGACCGCGCCGACAATGTGGCGGCGGCGCAGGCCAATGGCTTTGCGGGCCACCTGTTCGAAGGGGCCGCAGGGCTGAACGCCGAACTTGTCCGGCTGGGCCTGCTGCCTCAATAATTCTTCAGCTCGTCCCCGCTCAGCCGCACGACGTGGACCACGTTGGTGGTGCCCGGCGTGGAGAAGGGCACGCCGGCAATCAGCACCAGCGGATCACCGCCCTTGGCCAGGCCAGACCGCAGCGCCATGCGTTTCGATTTGCCGACCATTTCTTCGAAACTGCCCACGTCACGCGTGGTGACAGCGTGCACACCCCACACCAGCGCCATGCGCCGCGCCGTTGTCTGGCTGGGCGTGAGGCACAGCACCGGCACCGATGGCCGTTCGCGGGCAGCGCGGCTGGCGGTGGAGCCGGAAATGGTGAAACACACGATGGCGCGCGCGCCGATGGTGCGGCTGATTTCGGCGGCGGCAGCGGTGATGGCGGCCGGCGTAGAACGGCCCGTGGCCACTTCGGTGAAATGCACCCGGCCATGATAGCTGGGGTCGGCCTCCACCTGGGCGGCGATGGCGTCCATCATGCTCACCGCTTCTTCCGGCCAGGCGCCGGCAGCGCTTTCGGCGGACAACATCACGGCATCGGCCCCATCATAGATGGCGGTCGCCACGTCTGACACTTCGGCGCGGGTGGGAGAGGGGCTGGTGATCATCGATTCCAGCATCTGCGTCGCCACCACCACCGGCTTGCCCAGGCTGCGCGCCATGGCAACGATGCGTTTTTGTGCCGGCGGCACGTTCTGCGGCGGCAGTTCGACGCCCAGATCGCCGCGCGCCACCATCACGGCGTCGGCGATCTCCAATATTTCTTCCAGCCGTTCCAGCGCCGCCGGCTTTTCGATCTTGGCCAGCAACAGCGCCTTGCCGCAAATCAGGGGGCGCGCCTCGGCGACGTCTTCGGGGCGCTGCACGAACGACAGCGCCACCCAA
>NZ_JANPML010000047.1:0-1794 GCF_031422795.1 Sandarakinorhabdus sp. | reverse complement strand
AGCGGTGGGCTATCTGTATCCGATCGACGGCCTGACGCTGACCGCCGCCGGCCTGTTCCAGTCGGGCCAACCGGTCAATCTGGTGCCCGATGCGCGGATTTTCGGCACGCAGGATCTGAATGGCGACGGCGCTTCGTTCGGGGAGAATTTCGTCGGCAATTCCGACCGCTTTCCCGGTGCGTCCCGCAATTCGGCGCGGCTGCCGTGGTCGACCACCGTCGACCTTGGCATCCGCTACCTGCTGCTGAAGCGCATCGAGCTTTCCGCCGACGTGTTCAACCTGTTCAACGCCAACAACCAATCGGGCTTTGCCAACGCCGCCACCACATCGAACCAGGTGCAGTTCGGCGGCGGAGCGCCCTTTGTGCAGCGCAATGCCGGCCCGCCGCGCCAGTTCCAGTTCGGCGTGGCGTACAAGTTCTGATATGCCCGCCGCTATGCAACAATTTCAGGGCGTGATCGGGCTGGCAGCCGTGCTGCTGCTGGCGTGGGGCTTCTCCGAAGACCGCGCCAATCGGCCGGGCTGGCGCTGGCTGGGTGGCGCGCTGCTGCTTCAACTGGCGATTGCCGTCATCGTCGTGCGGGTGCCGCCGATCTGGGCCGCCGTTGGCGTCGCCAATCAGGGCGTAGCCGCCATCGAACGGGCCACGCTGGTCGGATCATCCTATATGTTCGGCTATCTTGGCGGCGCGCCGCTGCCATTTGCGCTGGCGCCAGGGGGCAGCCCGCCGCTGATCATCGCCTTCCAGATATTACCGCTGATCATCGTGTTTTCGGCGCTGTCGGCGCTGCTGTGGCACTGGGGCATCCTGAAGGCACTGGTGCGCGGGCTGTCGTGGGCGCTCAGGCGCACCCTGGGCGTATCGGGCGTGGTCGGGCTGGGCGGCGGCGGCACGCTGTTCCTGGGCGTGGTTGAATCGCCGCTGGTGCTGCGGGCGTGGTTTGCCACCATGTCCCGATCTGATCTGTTCGCCATCATGGCCATGATCATGGCGACGATTTCGGGTGCGATACTGGTGCTGTATGCCAGCACGCTGAGCAAGATCATCCCCAATGCCGCCGGCCACCTGATCGTCGCTTCGCTGCTGTCGCTGCCCGCCGCACTGATGGTCGCGCGGCTGATGGTGCCGGGCCAGCCGCAGTCCAGCGAACCGGCCGAGCCTGACCTGGCCTATGATGGCGCCATGGACGCGGTGGTGCGCGGCGCCATGGAAGGCGTGCAGCTGATGCTGGCGGTAATCGGCATCATCATCACCATCTTTGCGCTGGTGAACCTGGCCGATCAGATCCTGGCGGTGCTGCCGCACGTGGATGGCGCGGCCCTCACGCTCAAGCGCATGCTGGGCTGGCTGTGTGCGCCGCTGATGTGGGCCATTGGCGTGCCGTGGGATCAGGCGCCAACGGCTGGCAGCCTGATGGGCACCAAGGCGATCCTGAATGAATATGTCGCCTATCTCGATCTGGCCGCCCTGCCCGCCGACGCGCTTGATCCGCGCAGCCGGCTGATCGTCACCTATGCGCTGGCCGGCTTTGCCAATCTGGCCTCGATCGGCCTGCTCGTCTCCACCATCGCCAGCCTGTGCCCGGAACGCCGGGCCGAAGCCGCCGGATTGGGCGTCAAAAGCTGGATCGCCGGCAATCTGGCGACGCTGATGACCGGCGCGATGATCGGCCTGGTGACCCCTCTTGCTTGACGCCCGCCTCCGCCCGCTGATCGATCCGCCGCTCAATGCGCTGGGGCGGACGCTGGCGGCACTGGGCGTCACCGCCAATGCGATCACCGTCATCGGCATC
>NZ_JANPML010000046.1:0-2675 GCF_031422795.1 Sandarakinorhabdus sp. | reverse complement strand
GCGGCTGGAACTGGTGCATGCCGTCAACTGCCCGATGGCCGATCTGCCGGTGCTGGAACAAATGGGCGGGCTGCACATCGTTACCGACATGACGCTGCCTTATGGCAAGGTGGTGCACGACTATCTGGCTTGAGGCCGGACATTCCGACGTGATTGCGGGGCGGGCGGGGGACACCTCGTCCGCCTCAGTGATTTCAGGCGTTGAAGAACAGCCGAGCAGAGCCTCCGGCGGGCAGGCCTGAGGCCTCCCCGCATTTGCTTGTCCGCCCTCTATGCCCAACTTTCGGCGCGGGGCCGGCGCCAACGAAAGTGGGTCCAGGGGCTCAGCCCCTGGCCTGTCACGCTGGCGAAGGCTAGGGCGGAGGCTGTTTTGCCTCGAAATATAAGTTGGGGACAAACGCCGCGACTTGGTTGGCAGCGCTGGCCCCAGCGCCCATAGTTTGACCGTGCCTCACGCCGGATTCGTTCCTCTTCGCTGCCACAGCGCCTATTCGATGCTGGAAGGCGCCATTCAGCCGGAACATCTGGCCAAGGTGGCGCGTCAGATGCGTTTTCCGGCGATTGGTATGGCAGACCGTGCCAACATGTTTGCAGCGATGGATTTTTCCGCGGCTGCCAAGGATGCGGGTGTCCAGCCGCTGATCGGCGCGCTGCTGCCCATCGAACGACCGGGAGCGGCGACATTGCAGGGCAAGGCGCTGATCGACTGGCTGGTGATCTACGCGCAGGATGAGGCGGGCTATACCAATCTGATCGGGCTGGTATCGGACGCGCATCTGCAATCGGAACAGGCCGGCGATCCGGTATTGCGGTTGGCTGCGCTGGGCGGGCGCACGGAAGGGCTGATCTGCCTGACCGGCGGCGCCGATGGTGCACTGGCGCGGTTGCTGGCCGAAGGGCAGGATGCCGGTGCGATGGCCGATCGGCTGCAAGCGCTGTTCCCGGATCGGCTGTATATCGAGATTTCGCGCAGCGGTGACCCCATCGAGCAGAAGAGCGAGGCTGGCCTGCTGCGTCTCGCCGAAGCGCGGGCTTTGCCCATCGTTGGCACGGCGCCGGTGAAATTTCTCACGCCCGACATGCACGAGGCCCATGATGTGCTGATGTGCATCGCCGAGAGCAGCTATGTCGAGGCCGAGGATCGCAGCCGTTCCAACCCGCAGCACTGGCTGAAATCCGCCGACGATTGGCACCAATTGTTCGCCGATCTGCCCGAAGCCATCGCCAACACCATCGTTGTGGCCCAGCGCTGCGCGGTGATGGCGCCGAGCCGCAAGCCGATCCTGCCCAAGCTGGCTGCCGGCGGTGAGGAGGAGGCACTGCAGGCGCAGGCCGCAGCAGGCCTGGAAAAGCGGCTCGACGTGCTCGGCCTGAGCGACGAAGCGCGCGTTCCCTATCGTGAGCGGTTGGCGTTTGAAATCAATGTCATCAGCGGCATGGGCTTTGCCGGCTATTTCCTGATCGTGGCCGATTTCATCGTGTGGGCAAAACTGCAGGGGATTCCGGTAGGGCCGGGGCGCGGGTCTGGCGCGGGTTCGGTGGTGGCCTGGTCGTTGACCATCACCGATCTTGATCCGCTGGAACACGGCTTGCTGTTCGAACGTTTCCTCAACCCTGATCGCGTGTCGATGCCGGATTTCGATATCGATTTCTGCGAAACCCGGCGCGGCGAAGTCATTGATTATGTGCAGCAACGCTATGGCCGCGAACAGGTGGCGCAGATCATCACCTTTGGGAAGATGAAGGCCCGCGCCGTGTTGAAGGACGTCGGCCGCGTGCTGCAGATGCCCTATGGCCAGATCGACCGGCTGGCCAAACTGGTGCCCAACCACCCGACCGACCCGTGGACACTTGCACGCACGCTGGGGCGCGGTGAAGACAAGGACGGCAAGCGTTATCTGGGCGAAATGGCGTTCATGGTGGAGGTCGAGCGCGATCCCAAGGTGAAGCGGCTGGTCGATATTGCCCTGCAACTCGAAGGCCTGCCGCGCCACAGTTCGACCCACGCCGCCGGGGTGGTGATCGGCGATCGGCCGTTGTCGCAACTGGTGCCGTTGTATCGTGATCCCCGGTCGGACATGGCGGTGACGCAGTTCGAGATGAAAGCCGCCGAAAAGGCCGGGCTGGTGAAATTCGATTTCCTTGGCCTGAAAACGCTGTCCGTGCTCGACCGCGCGGCGGCCATGCTGCGCAGCCGGGGCGTGGACGTGGATTGGGCAACGCTGCCGATGAACGACCCATTGGTCTACAAGCTGATCGCCGAGGGCGACACAGTGGGCGTGTTCCAGTTTGAATCGGAAGGCATGCGCCGCGCCCTGGGCCAGGTTCGCCCCGATGGTTTTGGCGACATCGTTGCGCTGGGCGCGCTTTATCGCCCCGGCCCGATGGACAATATTCCCAGCTTTGCGCTGCGCAAGAACGGCCGCGAGGCGGTGGAACTGCTGCACCCGCTGATGGAGCCGATCCTGCGCGAAACCTATGGCATCATCGTCTATCAGGAACAGGTGATGAGCTTGGCGCGCGAACTGGCCGGTTACAGCCTGGGCCAGGCCGATCTGCTGCGCCGCGCCATGGGCAAGAAGATTCATGCTGAAATGGTGGCGCAAAAGGCCGATTTCTGCACCGGCGCCGCCGCCAACGGCATCGAGGAAGCCACCGCCGATGCCATCTTCGAA
>NZ_JANPML010000045.1:0-8447 GCF_031422795.1 Sandarakinorhabdus sp. | reverse complement strand
TCGCGGGTCAGGCGCTTGGCATCCTTGGTGGCGCCCACGCCCGGCGTGAGCGGATCGCCGGGATAGGTGATCATATCCAGCACGCTGCCACGCTGCACCCCGGCTGGTGGGCGGCCGCCGCCATTTGGATAGCTATCGGCGCTGCCATAGCCATCCTGCTGCGGATCGGAATAGATCAGGCAGCCGATGGCGCCCTGTTCCTGCGCGATCTTGGGCTTCAGGCCGCGCCAGCCGCCGCCGTAACGCGCGATGACGATCTTGCCTTTCACCGAAATGCCGCGCCGCGCCAGCGCTTCATAATCGCCAGGCAGGCCATAGTTCACATAGACGACGGGCGCCGTCACATCGCCATCGCCCTGGAAAGCAACATAGGGCGGCAGCGCGCCGGCGAGATTGTTGGAGGTTTCATCCTGCGGGATGCCCGGCTCCTGCCCGCCCAATTTCTTCGTCACCGGGCCAACCAGTTCCAGCGCGGTCGAAATCGGCGTGGGATACAGCACCTGATAATCGGCGCGTTTCACCTGCCAGCCCCATTCGCGGAACAGCTTTTCGATCAGCGCGGCATTGGCCTGGTTGTGCGGGCTGCCCAGATGATTGGGGCCAGCGGCCATGGTTTTCAGCCACGCCATCTGATCGGCGCTGCTGATCTGGGCATCAAAGGCCGCGTCGCGATTGGCTGCCGGTTGCGCGGCTGCAGCGGTGCCCAGCAAAAGAGCCGCCAGAATCAGTGATCGCATCATCGTCCCCCTCAATTGTTGCTGACAGGTCTATCCAGCCTGCGGGGCGGTGACGAGGGGGAAAAACAACGCTACACGATTGCCATGCCCGGGCCCTTGTCTGACATCACCATCATCGACCTGTCGCGCGTGCTGGCAGGCCCCTATGCCACAATGGTGCTGGCCGATCTGGGTGCTCGCGTCATCAAGGTGGAACACCCCAAGGGCGGCGACGATGCCCGCGCCTATGGCCCGTTCATTCGCGGCCACAGCGCCTATTTCGCCAGCATCAACCGCGGCAAGCAATCCATCGCGCTCGATCTGAAATCCGCCAAAGACCGCCTTGTTTTCGAGGCGCTGCTGGAACGCGCCGATGTGCTGGTCGACAATTATCGCCCCGGTGTGATGGCGCGGCTGGGCTATGGCTGGGAGGGGCTGGCCGCGCGCTATCCACGGCTGATCCATGCCGCCACCAGCGGTTTCGGCCAGACTGGGCCCGACAGCCAGAAAGCCGCCTACGACATGGTGGTGCAGGCGATGGGCGGCATCATGTCGGTCACCGGCCACCCCGGCGGGCCGCCGACCCGCGTCGGCACCAGCGTGGGCGACATCACCGCCGGGCTGTTCACGGTGATCGGCATCCTCACCGCCCTGCACGACCGCGACCGCACCGGAAAGGGCCAGTTCGTCGATGTCGCCATGCTCGACGGCCAGATCGCCATCCTCGAAAACGCCATCGCGCGCTATGCCGCCACTGGCGAATCGCCGGGGCCGCTGGGCGCGCGTCATCCCAGCATCACGCCGTTCGCCGCCTATCAATGCGCCAATGCGCCAATCGTGATCGCGGCGGGCAACGATCAGTTGTTTGCGGCGCTGGCCAAGGCGCTTGGCCTGGCCGACGATCCGCGCTTTGCCAGCAACGATGCGCGCACCGCCCATGCCGAGGAATTGGCAGCCCTGATCGAAGCCGTGCTTGCCACCCGACCGGCCGCGCACTGGCTGAGCCGGCTGGATGCAGCCGGCGTGCCCTGTGGCCCGCTCAACAACATCAGTCAGGCGCTGGCCAACCCGCAGGTGAAGGCGCGCAACATGGTGGTGCACACGGCCTTGCCCGATGGTACACCGCTGATCGCGGCCGGCAATCCGATCAAGCTGTCTGGCCATGCCGACCCTGATACCCGCGCGCCGGCCCCCGGTCTTGATGCCGATCGCGCTGCCATCCTGAAGGAGCTGGGCCTGTGAGCCTGTCCGATCTTGCCCTGGCCGAACTGCTGGCCGAAGCCGCCGGCCAGGCTATCCGCCCGTGGTTCCGCCGGCCGTTCCTGGTTGAGACGAAGGAGGATTTTTCCCCCGTCACCGCCGCCGACCGCGAGGCCGAAGCCGCCATCCGCCGCCTGCTGGAACAATATCGACCCGATGACGGGGTGATCGGCGAGGAATATGGCGACGACCGCCCCGATGCAGAGCGCGTGTGGGTGCTCGATCCCATCGACGGCACGCGGGCTTTCGTTGCCGGCCGGCCCTTGTTCGGCACGCTGATCGGCCTGATGGTGCAGGGCCAGCCGGTGCTGGGTATCATCGATCAGTGCATCATCGGCGATCGCTGGATTGCCGGGCCTGAACAGCCCACCATGCTGAACGGCCAGCGCGTGCATGTGCGCCCGTGCCCCGACCTCGCCCACGCCCGCATCGGCACCACCAGCCCGCAGGCCTTTGAGGCGGCTGATTTCGCCTGTTTCGAACGCGTCCGCGTGGCTGCGGGCGACACGCTTTATGGCGGCGATTGCCACAATTATGGCCTGGCCGCGGCCGGGCATCTTGATGCCGTGGTCGAATCCGGGTTGAAACTGCACGATTGGTGCGCGCTGGTGCCGATCATCACGGGTGCCGGCGGGGTGATGACCGATTGGCAGGGCCAGACGCTCACCACCAGCAGCCGAGGTGCCGTGATTGCCGCCGGCGATCCGGCTCTGGCCGTCGCCATCGCTGCGGCACTGGCGGGATAACACTGGCCTGAACTAACCACCCTGCTAACGTGGGCCAATGTTCCGCACCCTCTGGCTCATCATCGGGCTGATCAGCCTGGCGCTCGGCATTGCCGGCGTGGTGCTGCCGCTGTTGCCAACGACGCCGTTCGTGCTGCTTTCGGCCTATTGCTTTGCCCGATCATCGCCGCGCCTGCACGATTGGCTGCTGAACCACCGGGTTTTCGGCCCGCTCATCAGCAACTGGGAACAGCATCGCGCCGTCTCGCCGCGCGCCAAGGTGCTGGCCGTGCTGTCGATGGCGGCAGTGGTAGGGATTTCCGTAGCGGTTGGCGCGCCGGAACGGGTGATCATTATCCAGGCGGTGATCCTGCCGTTCACCTGCCTGTTCATCATCACCCGCCCCAACGGGCCGCAAGATCCTATTTCGTAAGACCAGTCCAGTAACCGGCAAAGGCCCACAGATCGGCGGCTTCCGCGATGATCTTGTCGGTGGGTTTGCCGCTGCCATGGCCGGCCCGGGTTTCGATGCGGATCAGATGCGGCTTGTCACCGGCCTTGGCAGCTTGCAAGGCGGCGGCATATTTGAAGCTGTGGCCCGGCACCACGCGATCATCGGTGTCGGCGGTCGTCACCAGCACGGCCGGATAGTCCGAACCGCCCTTGATGTTGTGATACGGGCTGAAACCAAGATTGTAGCGGAAATATTCCGGCTTGGTGACATCGCCATAATCATCCACCCAGTACCGCCCGGCGGTCCAGTTGGCATAGCGCAGCATGTCCATCACGCCCACCGCTGGCAGCGCCGCGGCAAACAGATCGGGCCGCTGGTTGGTAACAGCACCCACCAGCAAGCCGCCGTTGGAACCACCCTGAATGGCAAGCTGGCCCTTCGTCGTCAGGCCCTTGGCGATCAGCGCTTCACCGGCCGCGATGAAATCATCGAACACATTCTGCTTATTGAGCAGGCGGCCGCCATCGTGCCAGGCCTTGCCATATTCGCCGCCGCCGCGGATGTTGGCCATCGCAAACACGCCGCCCATTTCCATCCACACCAACCGCGAGACGCTGAAACCCGGCGTGCTGCTGATGTTGAAGCCGCCATAGGCATAGAGCAGCGCCGGATGCGGTTTCGACAGGTCGAGATCCTTGCGGTGCGCGACGAACATCGGCACCTTGGTGCCATCCTTCGACGGGGTGAAGATCTGGCTGACCATATAGTCGCCCGGATTGAAGGCGACCTTGGCCTGGCGCTCCACCGTGGCGGTATTGGTGGCCGCATCATAGCGCCAGATCGAGCCCGGCGTCGCAAAGCTTGAGAAGGCAAAATAGGTCTTGCCGTCGTCCGACGCTTCAAAGCCTGCCGCCGTGCCAATGCCGGGCAGTGGCACCACGCCCACCGGCTTGCCGTCCATCTCGTACAGGCGGACCACAGATTTGGCATCTTCCAGCGTTTCGGCCACCAGCCGCCCCCCAACCAGCGATGCGCCATTCAGCGTCGCCGCGCCCTCGGCCACGATTGGCGTGATGGCGCCGGTCAGGGCGTTCATGGCGACGATCCGACCCTTGGGTGCTTGCCTGTTGGTGCGGAAATAGAGCGTGTCGCCCTTCGATCCCGCCAAGGTCCAATCATGGTCCAGCCCGGTCACCAGCGCGCGCGGCTTCTCGTCCTTGGTAATATCGGCGATGCGCACTTCGTAACGATCGTCGGTGCCTTCGGCGGTGATGATCACCAGCCAGCGGCCATCATCCGTAACCTGGCCGAAATGGCCGCGCTTGGGATGTTCGGGCATTTCAAAGATCAGCTGATCCGCCGATTGTGGCGTGCCGAGCGTGTGGAAATACAGTTTCTGGTTGAGGCTGACGCCAAGATATTTCGGGCCGGCCTGTTCGGGGAAGCGCGAGTAGTAAAAACCCGAGCCATCTTTCTTCCAGGCGATGGCGCTGGATTTCACCCACTCGATCACGTCCGCCCGGTCCTGCCCGGTGGCCACATCGCGAACTTTCAGCGTGCGCCAATCGGTGCCGCCATCCTGCACGGCATACACCAGCAATTTGCCGTCGTCCGATGCTTCCCACTCGGCCAATGCGGTGGCGCCATCCTTGGCCCAGGGATTGGGATCGATCAGCACGCGCGGTTCGGCGCCGGGCGATTGCACATAGAGCACAGACTGGTTCTGCAGGCCCGAATTGCGGGCGAAGAACTGCACGCCAGCCTTCACCCGCGGAATGCCAAATCGCTCATAGTTATACAGCTCGGTCAGCCGGGCGCGGATCGCATCACGCTTGGGCAGGCCGGCCAGGTAACCCATGGTCACCTTGTTCTGCGCCTCCACCCATTTGGCGACATTGGCATCGGTGCGCACATCGGCTTCCAGCCAGCGATACGGATCGGGGACGGACACGCCATGGCGCGCCTCCACCTCGAACCCGCGCGGGCTGTCGGGATAGGTGATGGGGGCAGCAAGCGCCGACGTCGCACTCATGAGAGCGGCCACGAGCAAGGTTGAACGCACGGAAATTCTCCTCGGGATGCAGGCATGGCCATTGGTCTAGCCGCGCCGGGGCCTGCCGCCAAGCGCCGAAGCCCGCAACAGGGCAAGCAGCCCACCTGAGGTATCATATAAAGCTATCTTTATACTTGAATATGATGCCGCCTGCCGCTACGGGAGCACCATCATCCCCGAGAACAGGAATCACATTATGGCCGTCGATTATGCCATCCGCGACATCACCGAAGCCGATTTCGGCCGCCGCGAAATCAACATCGCCGAAACCGAAATGCCCGGCCTGATGGCCCTGCGCGCCGAATTCGGTGCGTCCAAGCCGCTGAAGGGCGCGCGCATCACCGGTTCGCTGCACATGACGATCCAGACCGCGGTGCTGATGGAAACGCTGGTGGCACTGGGCGCAGAACTGCGCTGGGCCACCTGCAACATCTTTTCCACCCAGGATCATGCCGCTGCGGCCATGGCGGCTGCCGGCATCCCGACCTATGCCATCAAGGGCGAAAGCCTGGCGGATTATTGGGATTATGTCGGCCACATTTTCAATTGGGGCGATCTCACCTCCAACATCATCCTGGATGATGGCGGCGATGCCACCATGTTCGCGCTGTGGGGCGCCCGCCTCGAAGCCGGCGAAACCATGGGCGAGCCGGAGAATGAGGAAGAGGTCGAATTCCAGCGCGCGCTGAAGGCCTACATCAAGGCCCGCCCCGGCTATCTGACCGAGACCGTGAAGAACCTGAAGGGCGTTTCGGAAGAAACCACCACGGGCGTGCACCGCCTGTATGAACTGGCCAAGCAGGGCCGGCTGCCGTTCCCGGCGATCAACGTCAACGACAGCGTCACCAAATCGAAGTTTGACAATCTTTATGGCTGCAAGGAATCGCTGGTCGACGCCATCCGCCGCGCCACCGATGTGATGCTGGCCGGCAAGGTCGCTGTCGTCGCCGGCTTTGGCGACGTTGGCAAGGGCTCGGCGCAATCACTGCGCAACGGCGGCGCTCGCGTCATGGTCACCGAAATCGATCCGATCTGCGCGCTGCAGGCCGCCATGGAAGGCTTTGAAGTCGTCACCATGGAAGACGCCGTGAAGCGCGCCGACATTTTCGTGACGGCCACCGGCAACATGGACGTCATCACCGCTGAACACATGAAGTCGATGAAGCCCAACAGCATCGTGTGCAACATCGGGCACTTCGACAGCGAGATCCAGATCGCTGCCCTGTCCAACTACAAGTGGACCGAAGTGAAGCCGGGCACCGACGTCGTCGAGTTTCCTGATGGCAACCAGATCATCGTGCTGGCCAAGGGCCGCCTGGTGAACCTGGGCTGCGCCACCGGCCACCCCAGCTTCGTGATGTCGGCCAGTTTCACCAACCAGGTGCTGGCCCAGATCGAACTGTGGACCAAGGGTGCATCTTACGAAAACCGCGTTTACGTGCTGCCCAAGCACCTCGATGAAAAGGTTGCCCGCCTCCACCTCGAAAAGCTCGGCGTGAAGCTCACCAGCCTGTCCGAAAAGCAGGCCGCCTACATCGGCGTTGGCGATGCCGGCCCGTTCAAGCCGGATCATTATCGTTACTGATCGCGGCGGCGGTATCTGGCCGCATTGCGATTGACCTTTGCCGGCGCTGCCAGCATTGCCCTCGGGTGATGAGGGCAGCGCCGGAATTGTTTTGATGAAATATTTCTGCCTGTTCGCCGCTGCCATGCTGACAGCCGCGCTTCCTGCTGCGGCTCAGGGTGTGACGCCGGCTCCGCTCACTGCGGCTGGCAACCGCGCCGGGGAAAATGCCGTGCGCCAGGCTGGAGACGCGTTCGGCACCGTCATCGGCCGCGAGGAAATCGGCCTCTACGATGAAAGCAACGTGCGCGGCTTTTCGCCCCGCGTGGCTGGCAATGTCCGCATCGCCGGGCTGTATTTCGATCCGGTGTTCTTCCCGTCCGACCGGATCAGCGGTTCGACCGTGATCCGTGTCGGCCCCACCGTGTTCGGCTCGCCCTTCCCCAGCCCCACCGGCGTGGTCGATCTGGGTCTGCGCGTTCCCGGCGACAAGGCCGGCGCCAGCCTGCTGGTCAATGTCGACAGCTGGGGCAGCCGCATGATCGAGGCCGATATCGCCCTGCCGGTCAGCGACGCGTTCAGCCTTGGCATCGGCGGCCAGATCAACCACGAACATATGGGCGATGGCACCCGCGACTATTATTACGAAGCCGCCCTCATCGCACGCGTGCAGCCGGCGCCGGGCATCGAATTCGTGCCCTTTGTCAGCCTCGCCTACACGCCGTTTCACGAAGCCGCGACCATCTATGTGCCGGCCGGCGAAGCCCTGCCACCGCGCCTGCCGCGCAATTTCTGGAACGGCCCGGCCTGGCAGCGCACCCGCGAAACCGAGCTGAATGCCGGCGCCGTGCTCAGCGCCGATCTGGCGCCGGGTTGGGCGCTGAAGGCCGGGCTGTTCCGATCATCGGTGGCCTATTTCGAGGATTTCACCAATCTGCTCAACGATGTACAGCCTGATGGCCGCGCCCGATCGCAGGTGATCGTCGATCCGCCCTTGCTGTTTGCCTCCACCAGCGGCGAAGTGCGACTGACCCGCAGCTGGAGCGAGGGCCGCCGCGCTCACCAGTTGCACCTTGCGGTGCGTGGCCGCGATGCCCGGCGGCGCTTTGGCGGTGCCCAACTCGTCGATCTCGGCCCGACCACGCTCACCGCGCCCATCACGGCCCCGCAGCCTGCTGCTGCCTTCACCGAACAGGAACGCGACCGCTTCCGGCAGTGGACGCTGGCGGCTGGCTATGAAGGCCGCTGGGACGGTGTCGGCGAAATTTCGCTGGGCCTGCAACACAGCGATTATCGCAAGCGCATCGGGCTGCCCGGCGTCGCACCGGTTGCCACCGCCACGCGGCCGCTGCTGTTCAACGCCAATCTGGCGGTCACCCTTTCGCCCCGGCTGGCGGTCTATGGCGGCCATGTCACCGGGCTGGAGGAATCGGGCGTCGCGCCAGAAAACGCCGCCAATCGCAACGAAGCCCTGCCGGCCATCCGCACCCGCCAGTGGGATGCCGGCCTGCGCTGGAATCCCGTCGGCGATCTGCGGCTGGTGCTTGGCCTGTTCGAGGTCACCAAACCCTATTTCAACCTCGATCCCGCAGGCCGTTTCAGGCAATTGGGCGAAGTGCGCAACCGGGGCCTGGAAGCCTCGTTCAGCGGCCCGATCACGCCGCGATTGAGCGTG
>NZ_JANPML010000044.1:0-2079 GCF_031422795.1 Sandarakinorhabdus sp. | reverse complement strand
CGCGAGGGGACGCCGGCGTGCTGAAGATATAGCGGAAATAGGTGGTGCTGGTGCCAAAACCGAGCAGCGCCACCATCAGCACCGGCTCCATCACCGGCCCGTTGCGATCCAGCAGATAAGCCCCATGCGCCAAACAAATGCCCGCCGCCAGCATGGTGCCGCCCTGCACCGCCAGCATCGACCAATGCCGATTGCCGGGATGGTCACGCCGATTGCTCACCATCACCAGGCCATAGCGCGTCATCGAAATCGCCAGCAGGCCCAGATAGACCATCATCGTGCCGAACATGCCGCGATACAGCACCGCGTCGGTCAGCTGCGGATGCATGGCCAGCGGCCACACCAGAGACAGCAACCCCATCCCCAACGCCTGCCCCGCCGCCGTATAAATCGCTGCTGAAAACACGAATCCCCAGTGCCGATGCGCCGGGCCGCCCTTGCGCGTCAGCACCGCCCCCCAGAAACTGGTGAGCGCCACCACGCCGGCACCGACGTGAATGGCCAGGAAGATGTGAAACAGCCAGGGCATGGTGGGTTTGGTCAGTGCCTTTTGGGTGCTGCATACTCTTGGCCACAAGCCAGGGCCAAGGGCAAGGGCATCGGTATGACGTCAGCGGCCATGCTTGGCGCTTTCCTGCCTGTGCATCGCCAGAATATCCTCGCGAAGTTTTGACGCTTTTGACGCATCTGGCCTTGTGTAAGCCGCAGGTACCGTCGCAGCCTGCCGGTCCAGCCGGCGCAACACAACCGCCTGCTCCAACGCCGCGCGGGCGCTGCGGCGATCCTCCTGCCGCTTGAGATGGAACAGCAACAGCCGCACATCACACGGCCGCCGCCGTACCTCCACGATGCAGCCCTCCCGCTCGATCACCTCTTCCTCGCCATCCACAATCCGATCCATCACCAACTGCTCGATCCACCCACCAGCCCCCGCCAGCGCCGCATCCCAGCTGCTGGCAAACGCCGCCGCCCACGGCTGACGCCGCACCCAATAAGCCGATTGCCGCGTCATCCCCACAGCGCGCGCGGCCGCCGCCACACTGCCGACATCGGCGAGGTGATCAAGAAACCGCTGCTGCCGCTCCGGCGTCCAGCCGTTGTGCTGGGGTTGCCGGGCGGGCGGTTGGGGATTGTCGGTGCTCATGCCGCAGAGTGTAGCCCAGGAACATGGCTGTAGGACAGAAGGAGAACAGAGAAAATGGGGCCTCCGGCGGGCAGGGTCGCGGACCCTGCACCCTTTTGTTTTTGGAAGGCCCTTCTCGCAACCTGCCTCCGGGCAGGAGCAAGACAGCTAACCTTGTGTCCCCTAAATACTCGCGTTCCGAAATTCCCTAAACGCCACCCTCATGAGTGCGGGCGATTGCCTCGGGATGATAGCGGAACGAGACCTTGAATGACCCTTTACAGGCGTCACAACCATAGGTTGCATCCGGCCCGTTCTGCCCCTTATTCTGAAGGAAGGATTTGCGGGTTTAACTAAAACAGTTTGCACAAAGCCAATGCGCGGGCTCACCATTCTCCAAGCCCGGCTTGGGAGCGTAAGCCATAGCGCCATTCCGCACATTTATAAGCTGGTAGCGTTGCGCCTCTTTGCTCCAATCTTTGAGACGCGCAATTTCCTGCTTAAGCTCATCAATAAGGCGGGCACTCTCAGCTTCAGCCGCTTGAGCGCTACTCAGCGCTTCTCGGGCAGACATGATGTGTTCCAGAAGGGCAATTTTAACCTCGGTAATTTGGACTTGCGTGGTCGCAGCATTCAAGCCTTTGGCCATATCGTAGGCTATCTTCAGACCGCTAACCGCCGCCATCACGTCCATGCCAACATCCCTTCTTCTGGATGAATTTAAATAGTTGAGAACAAATTACATAATTGTCGTACGGTGGTCAATTTGACGTTTTAACACTGCAAACATTTTTACTTAGAGTGCGCCGGCCTATTTGTAGAAAGCGGGGCCCCGCATCAAGTCCGGGGCGACGGGGTGGGAGGGGGTGTGGGACTGGTGGATGGGCTTATGGGTTAGAGGTGTGGGCCAGCCTGGGTTTCGGGTGACCCTCTGCTCAAAAGGGCTTCGTCGCCCC
>NZ_JANPML010000043.1:0-18028 GCF_031422795.1 Sandarakinorhabdus sp. | reverse complement strand
CCCAGCGACCAGCTGACGAAGGGCGCGAACAGGGGCAGGTTTTCGGTGAACTGGAAGGCGGCGGTGGTCTGGTCGAACTGCGTCCACACACCGATGCCGAGAACGAATTCCACCAGCGTTGTCGCCAATGCCACCATGCGGGCGCGGCCAGCGCGTTCGGTGTCACCACCGGGCAGCATGAGCAGCACCAGCGCGGCCACTACCGGCAGCAAGATCATCAGGGAAAGAATCGGCATCAGCGCATCATCCAGGCGGCAGCAGCGGCCAGGCCGACCAGCATGACGAGGGCGTAGCTATAGACATACCCGGTCTGGAAACGCCGGGCGAGGCCGGCGCCCATCACCACCATATCGGCAGCGCCATTGGGGCCGAAACGATCGATCGTCTGCTGATCACCGCGCGTCCAGAACAGGCGGCCAAACCACTGCGCCGGCTTCACGAAGATCGCGTCGTACAGCTCGTCGAAATACCATTTCCGCAGCAGAAACTGATAGAGACCGGGCACTTCCTTCTGCCACCAGATCGGGATCGACGGCTTGTTCAGATAGACGTGCCAGGCAAGGCCGAGGCCGAGGAAGAAGGCCACCGACGGGGTATAGACGACCCAGGCCGGCACTTCGTGCATGGCGTGCATCAAGTGCGTGTCGAAGGCCAGGCTGCCACGCCAGAACTTGGCGCCTTCCTCTGCGCCCACGAACGCTTCATGCCAGACATAGCCGGCCAGCAACGCGCCGGTGCCCAGGACGAATAGCGGGATCAACATCGAAAGCGGGCTTTCGTGCGGGTGATAGCCAGCGGTGCCGTCATCATGCGCGTGATCGTGCGCGCGATGATTATCGTGCCCATGATCACCGTGTGCGGCATGCTGGATATGCTCGCTGCCAGCCCAGCGCGGTTTGCCGAAGAAGGTGAGGAACACCAGCCGCCACGAATAGAAGCTGGTGAGCGCCGCGACGAACGCGCCAACGAAGAACGCAAAGCTGCCGTGGCTGGTGCCGCTGGCAAAGGCGGCTTCCAGGATCGCGTCCTTGGAATAATAGCCGGCGGTGAAGAAGAAGCCGGTGAGCGCCAGCGTGCCGATCGTCATCATCCAGAAGGTGATCGGGATATGCTTCCTGAGGCCGCCGTAAAAACGCATGTCCTGCTCGTGATGCATGGCGTGGATCACCGAGCCGGCACCGAGGAACAGCAGCGCCTTGAAAAAGGCGTGGGTGAAAAGGTGGAACATCGCCGCGCCATAGGCACCCGAACCGGCGGCGAAGAACATGTAGCCCAGCTGCGAACAGGTCGAATAGGCGATGACGCGTTTAATATCGGTTTGCACCACGGCCACGGTCGCGGCGAACAACGCTGTGCACGCGCCGATGATGCACACCACGGCCTGGGCGGTGGGGCTGGCTTCAAACATCGGCGACAGACGGCAGACCATGAACACGCCGGCGGTCACCATGGTGGCGGCGTGGATCAGCGCGGAAACCGGCGTGGGGCCTTCCATGGCATCGGGCAGCCAGGTGTGCAGGCCAAGCTGCGCCGACTTGCCCATCGCACCGACGAACAGCAGCAGGCACAGGCAGGTCATCACGTCGACCTGAGAACCCAGAAAGCTGAACGTCTGGCCAGTGTGCTGCGGCACGGCAGCGAGGATTGCATCGAGGGAGACCGTGCCGAACACCAGGAAGGTGCCGAAAATGCCGAGGCTGAAGCCGAAATCGCCGACGCGGTTGACCACGAATGCCTTGATCGCCGCCGCGTTGGCCGACGGCTTATGATACCAGAAACCGATGAGCAGGTAGGAGGCAAGGCCCACCCCTTCCCAGCCGAAGAACATCTGCACAAGGTTATCGGCGGTCACCAGCATCAGCATGGCAAAGGTGAACAACGACAGATAGGCGAAGAACCGGCTCTGCGACGGGTCTTCCTCCATATAGCCCCAGCTATAAAGGTGGACGAGCGCCGAGACGCTGGTGACAACGACCAGCATGACCGCGGTGAGCGTATCGACCTTCAACGCCCATTGCACACTGAGCCCGCCGCTTTCGATCCAGTCCAGCACCGGCACGGTATAGCCGGCGGTATCGTTCAACCAGAAACCGGTGAAGATCACCCAGGCCAGCGCGGCCGAGGTGAACAGGCCGCCGGTGGTGATAGCCTTGGCGGCGCTGTGGCCAATGGCACGCCCGCCCAGCCCGGCGACAAGCGCCGTCAACAGCGGCAGGAAGACGAGGATGGTGATCATCGTCAGCCCTTCATCATGTCGGCTTGATCAACCGCCACACTGCCGCGGTTGCGGAAATAGATCACCAAAATGGCAAGGCCAATCGCGGCTTCGCCAGCCGCCACGGTGAGCACGAACATCGCAAAGATCTGGCCATGCACCTGGTGCAGATAGGCCGAAAAGGCGACGAGGTTGATGTTCACGGCGAGCAGGATCAGTTCCAGCGCCATCAGGATGATGATGATGTTGCGCCGGTTGAGGAAAATGCCGAACACGCCGAGCACGAACAGCGCGGCGGAAACGGCGAGATAATGGCCCAACCCGATCACAGTTCGACCCCCTGGCCCAGCCCGGCCTTGCCGATGCCGAGCGTGCCGGCCGGCGTGCGCGCGTTCTGCACGGAAATATCCTGTTTCTTGAGGCCGACACGGCGGCGATGGGTGAGCACGATCGCGCCGATCATGGCGGCCAGCAACAACAGGCCAGCCATCGAGAATACGAAGAAATACCGCGTGTAAAGCTGGCTGCCGATCCACTGGGTGTTGGTCATGCCTTCGGGCGGCCCAGCCAGCGCTTCATGGACGATGACGCCCTGCCCCGGCTGCCAGCCCATGGTGACGAGCAAAATCTCCGCCAGAATGACGCCGGAAACGGCCAGGCCCAGCGGCAGATTCTTCATCGCGCCGCGCTGCAACGCCTTGAAATCAATATCCAGCATCATGACGACGAACAGGAACAGCACCGCCACGGCACCGACGTAAACGATGACCAGCAGCATCGCCAGAAATTCAGCGCCCAGCAGGATGAACAGGCCGGCGGCGTTGAAGAAGGCGAGGATCAGCCAGAGCACGCTGTGCACCGGGTTGCGGGCGGTGATCACCATCAGGCCGCTGGTCAGCAGCAGGCCGGCGAACAGATAGAAGGCAATCGCAGCCATATCAGCGCCACTCACTGTCGGCAGCGATGTTGCTGGCGATGGCGCGTTCCCACTTCTCGCCGTTCGCGAGCAATTTGCCCTTGTCGTAGATCAGTTCTTCGCGGGTTTCAGTGGCGAATTCGAAATTCGGCGTTTCCACGATGGCATCCACCGGGCAGGCTTCCTGGCACAGGCCGCAATAGATGCATTTGGTCATGTCGATGTCATAGCGGGTGGTGCGGCGGCTGCCGTCTTCGCGCGGTTCGGCTTCGATGGTGATGGCCTGGGCCGGGCAGACGGCTTCGCACAATTTGCAGGCGATGCAGCGTTCCTCGCCGTTGGGATAGCGACGCAGCGCGTGTTCACCGCGGAAACGCGGCGAGATCGGGCCTTTTTCGAACGGATAGTTCAGCGTCGCCTTGGGGCGGAACATATAACGCAGGGTGAGCCACATGCCGGAGATAAACTCCAGCAGCAGCAGCGACTTGGCGGAACGGAGCAGCGCGGACATCACAGGGCTCCCGGCAAGCGAGCAAAGTGGCCGGTGAACATCAGCCAGCCCGAAACGACAACGACCCAGAAAAGGCTGAGCGGCAGAAACACTTTCCAGCCCAGCCGCATCAATTGGTCATAACGGTAGCGCGGCACGGTGGCCTTCACCCAGGCGAAGACGAAGAACATGAACGCCATCTTGGTGAGGAACCAGACGAAGCCGGGGATGATGTAGAGCGGCGCCCAATCCAGCGGCGGCAGCCAGCCGCCCAGGAACAGGGTGGGGATCAGCGCGCACATGAAGAGGATGTTGGCATATTCGCCGAGGAAGAAGAGCGCGAAGCTCATGGATGAGTATTCGACCTGATAGCCGGCAACGAGCTCGGCTTCGGCTTCGGGCAGATCGAACGGGGGCCGGTTGGTTTCGGCCAGCGCGGTGATGAAGAACATGATCGCCATCGGGAACAGCAGCGGGTTGAAGATGTTGCCGTTGAGGATGCCGAGGACATTGCCTTTCTGCGCCATCACGATGTCCGACAGGTTCAGGCTCTGCGCGTACATCATCACGGAAACCAGGATGAAGCCCATCGAAACTTCGTAGCTGACCATCTGCGCCGCCGAACGCAGGCCACCGAGGAAGGCATATTTGGAGTTGGACGCCCAGCCCGACATGATGATGCCATACACACCCATCGACGAGACGGCGAAAACATAGAGCAGGCCAACGTTCAGATCGGCCAACACCAGGCCCGCATCGAACGGCATCACCGCCCACACCACCAACGCCAACACAAAGGTGATCATCGGCGCCAGCAGGAACACGCCGGTCGACGCGCCGGTGGGAATGATCGTTTCCTTCATGAACAATTTGGCCGCGTCGGCAAAGGTTTGCAGCAGGCCGAACGGGCCGACCACATTGGGCCCGCGCCGCATCTGCATCGCCGCCCAGATCTTGCGATCGGCGTAAACCGCCATGGCCACGCCCACCATCACCGGAAAGGCGATGGCGAGGATCAGTGCCAGATTGGCGAGGAACCAGCCCGGGCCTTCCCCGAACTGTTCGATGAACCAGCCGGTGAAGGTCATTCGGCGGCCTCCTGCACCACGACCAGCGACGACACGCAGGCAGCCATGGTGGCACTGGCGCGCGCCACCGGGTTGGTGAGGTGATAATTGCTGTAGATGTGGTGCAGCGGGCCTTTGACTAGTGCCGCATCGGCGGCCGGCAGGGTCGAAGCACGCGCGATCAGGCCATCGCGGGCCAGATCGGGCCATTCGCCGGCGATGCGCTGGCGCAGGGCCGACAGATCATCATAGGGCAGTTTCTGGCCCAGCACCGACGACAGGGCGCGGAAGATCGTCCAATCTTCACGCGCATCGCCGGGCGGCTGCGTCGCCTTCAGCGCGCGCTGCACGCGGCCTTCCAGATTGACATAGGTGCCGGCCTTTTCGGTGTAGGCAGCCGCCGGCAGGATCACATCGGCATGGCGCACGCCGTGATCGCCGTGGGTGCCGATATAGACGGTGAAACGGCCGGACATCACATTCACTTCGTCCGCACCGAGCAGGAACAGTGCCTTCACACCAGCATCGCCGAGCAGCGCATTGACGCCGCCTTCAACCGCCAGCCCCAACCGCAGCGCGCCGGCGCGGGCAGCGGCGGTGTGGACGAGGTTAAAGCCATTCCAGCCATCCTTCACCACGCCCAGTTTCGCAGCAGCCGCGCGTGCAGCAGCATAAAGCCCCGGCGTCTTCAGCGCGCCCATGCCGACGATGATCGCCGGGCGCTGCGCCTTGGCAAAGGCTTCGACGACCGCAGCCGGCAGCGTGCTCAGCAGCGCGGCATCATCGCCCGCTTGCGTGAGCGGGAAAGACAGATCAACGTCCGGCCCGATGCTGAATGCCTTGGCCTTGCCCTTCAGCACGGCCTTGCGCAGCCGCACATTCAGCAGCGCGGCTTCATGGCGCGGATTGGTGCCGACCAGCAGAATCGCGTCGGCGGTTTCGATATTGGCCAGCCCGGTGTTGAACAGCCAGTTCGCCGGTTCACCCGTGTCAAACTGGGCTCCATCCTGACGCGATTCGATCCGTGTGGAACCCAGGCCGGCGAGCAGATCGCGCAGCGCCACCATATCTTCAACGGCGTTCAGATCGCCGACGATGCCAGCGATTTCGTCGCTTTTCAGCCCCTTCAGGCCGGCCGCGATGGCGGCAAAGGCTTCGGCCCAGGTGGCCTTTTGTAATTTGCCTGCCACCCGCACCCATGGGCTGTCGAGCCGGCGTTCGGACAGGCCATCGACGGCGAAACGGCTCTTGTCGCCCAGCCATTCTTCATTGACGTCGTCGTTGATGCGCGGCGTGACGCGCATGACGGCGGCACCCCGGCTGCCAACGACGATGTTGCTGCCGATGGCATCCATCACGTCGATCGAATCGGTCTTCTTCAGCTCCCAAGGCCGCGCCTGGAAGGCATAAGGCTTGGAGGTGAGCGCGCCGACCGGGCACAGATCAATCACATTGCCCGACACTTCGGACGTGACGGCCTTTTCCAGATACGAAGTGATCTGCATGGATTCGCCGCGGCCGATGGCGCCGATTTCCTCGACCCCGGCCACTTCTTCGGCAAAGCGCACGCAGCGGGTGCAGTGGATGCAGCGGGTCATCACCGTCTTGATCAGCGGACCCATGTATTTCTCGGTCACTGCCCGCTTGTTCTCGTCATAGCGGCTGGCGCCCTTGCCATAGGTGATGGCCTGATCCTGCAGATCGCATTCGCCGCCCTGATCGCAGATCGGGCAATCGAGTGGGTGGTTGATGAGCAGGAACTCCATCACCCCTTCGCGGGCCTTTTTCACCTTTTCGGTGCGGGTGTGGATCACCTGGCCATCGGCGGCCGGCATGGCGCAGCTGGCCACCGGCTTGGGCGATTTTTCCATGTCCACCAGGCACATGCGGCAATTGCCGGCGATGGACAGACGTTCATGATAGCAGAAACGCGGGATTTCGGCGCCGGCCGCTTCGCAGGCCTGCAGCACGGTGGCACCATTGGGCACCTCCACTTCGATTCCATCGACGGTCAGTTTCGGCATAAGTTCAACCCTGCCGGATAAGCCGCTGATGGGCCCGGCCGCATGCTGGCCGCACGTGCATAGCAATCACTTCCAAATAGGACGGCCGGGCCAAGGCGCCAAGCTGTGCGGGGTATAGCGACCGCCAATCACCATGGGAAGGCAAAACAGCGCCATTCAGCCGCTTGGGACCAATTTTCCGGGGATTGTTGAAGCGCTTCCCGCACTGCGGCACAGCCGGCAGCGTGCGCCTGATTGGCTTGGAAGCTCGAAGTTTCAAGCCTATAGGCCTGACATGTCCAAACCCATTCACATCATCGGCGGCGGCCTTGCCGGATCAGAAGCCGCCTGGCAGATCGCACAGGCCGGCCTGCCGGTCGTGATCCACGAAATGCGCGGGCCGCATGGCACCGATGCGCACAAGACCGACGGTCTGGCCGAACTCGTCTGTTCCAACAGTTTTCGCAGCGATGATCCCGACAACAATGCCGTGGGCCTGATCCATCAGGAAATGCGGGCGCTGGGCAGCATCATCATGGCCGAAGCCGACAAGGCGCGGGTGCCGGCGGGATCGGCATTGGCCGTGGACCGCGACCAGTTTTCCGATGGCGTGACGGCAGCGCTGGCGGCCCATCCCAATGTGACGATCGTGCGCGAGATGATCACCGGCCTGCCGCCGGAAGACTGGGACAGCGTGATCATTGCCACCGGGCCACTGACGGCAACGCCCTTGGCGCAGGCCATTCGTGAACTGACCGGCGAGGATGCGCTGGCCTTTTTCGATGCCATTGCGCCGGTGATCCATTACGAGTCCGTCAATCAGGACGTGGCCTGGTTCCAGTCGCGCTGGGACAAGGGGGAAGGCAAGGATTACCTCAACTGCCCGATGGACAAGGAACAGTATGAAGCCTTCGTCGACGCGATGCTGGAAGCCGAAAAGGCCAGTTTCAAGGAATGGGAAGCCAACACGCCCTATTTCGATGGCTGCATGCCGATCGAGGTGATGGCCGAACGCGGCCGCAACACGCCGCGTTTTGGCCCGATGAAACCGGTGGGCCTGACCAACCCCGCCACCGGCCGCCGCGCCTGGGCCGTGGTGCAACTGCGGCAGGACAATGCGCTGGGCACGTTGTGGAATATGGTGGGGTTCCAGACCAAGATGAAGCACGCCGAACAGGTGCGGGTGTTCCGCATGATCCCCGGCCTCGAAAACGCGCAATTCGCCCGGTTGGGCGGCCTGCACCGCAACACCTTCATCAAGTCGCCGGTGCTGCTCGATGGCACGCTGCGGCTGAAGCTGCGGCCCGCGATCCGTTTTGCCGGGCAGATCACCGGCTGCGAAGGTTATGTGGAATCCGCCGCGGTGGGCCTGATGGCGGCACGCTTTGCCATTGCCGAACGGCAGGGCCGCGAACCGGTGCCGCCGCCGGCCACCACGGCACTGGGCGCCCTGCTCCACCACGTGACGGGCGGCGCCGAAGCCGCAACCTTCCAACCGATGAACGTCAATTTCGGTCTGTTCCCGCCGCTGAGCCCGGCGCCGAAAAAGGACCAGCGCAAACCGGCACTGGTGGCGCGGGCCCGCGCTGATCTGGCCGAGTGGATGCTGGTGGCCTGAAGGCTCAGTTCTCGTCCGGCAACGGGCACACGCAGGCGGGCTTGGCCTTGCGCTTGATGGCCGTTGCTGCAAATTCACTGGTGCTCAACCGGCCATCGGCATTGCGATCAGCCTTGGCAAATTTCGTCGCTGTCGCCACGGCAAATTCCTCGAAATCGAGGCGGCCATCCTTGTTGCGATCTGCCCGGTCGAACGATTTTTGGCGGTTGCTCAGATATTCCGTGCGATCCACCGCGCTGTCCTTGTTCTTGTCATAGCGGCGCAGCCGGCGGGCTTCGCGTTCTGCGTCGGAAAGCGGGGATTTCGGGGCCACCAACGGCGCAGCGGCGGCTGCGGCCACCGGCGGATCAGCCACAGCCAGAGCGGCAGCCGGCTGAGTGACGGGTGGCGCCCGCCACACGATCAGGCCAGCGCCAAGCAGGCCCACCAGAGCCACAACAAAGCCAAGGACGCGGCGCATTATCCTGCTCCCATCATCACACGACCCTGTGCGCCCAGCGATACGCCGGCTCAACGCCCCAGCGCAACCACCTTGAACATCATCGCCTGCCGGGCCAGCGTTCCACGCGGTTCGGGTGGGCGGCCGGCAGTGCGGTGGGCGGCATCACGCACCGCCAGTTCCACCAGCGCGCGCAGCGGGCGCAGCAGCACCGATGTCCGGTTCGGCGAGCGTTCGGCCACGGCCAGCAGCTGGCCAAGATAGGTGCCTTCGTCCGGATCGCCGCCCAGCAGGCGCGCCGCAAGGCCGAACAATTGCGCCGTGCCATCGCCGGCATTGCCGCCCAGCCGGGCGAGCCAGCCATCCTCCAGCGTGGCCAGATCCGCACCCGACAGCCGGGGCAGGGCCCGCGCCTGCAGTGCCTGCAACAAGGGCTGCGCCGGGGCTGGCTGGGTATCCAGTTCGATCAGGCGATCCCGCCACCAGGCCAGCTTGATCTCCCCCAGC
Source organism: Sandarakinorhabdus sp. (assembly GCF_031422795.1). Lineage (GTDB taxonomy): Bacteria > Pseudomonadota > Alphaproteobacteria > Sphingomonadales > Sphingomonadaceae > Sandarakinorhabdus. The sequence continues at coordinate 8,773 of NZ_JANPML010000043.1, read as the reverse complement.
AGCGGCTCGGTGGTGCTGGCCACCACGTGCGCCAGTTCGGCATCCAGCCCGAACAGCGCGACCAGGGCGGGCCGGGCCGGCGCTGCCGCATACAGGCAGGCCAGCCAACGTTCCCGGTCGCGCTGCTTCAGTTCATCGGCAATCTGGGGCAACGCAGACATGCTGATTCGATCAAGCCGGCCCGACCCGAAAGGCACACAGCTTGTTGCCATCCGAATCGCGGAAATAGGCCCCGTAAAAGGCTTGCGGGCCTTTCTCGCCGCGCACGCCGGGTGCGCCTTCATCGGCGGCACCGGCGGCCATCGCCGCGGCGTGCACCGCGTCCACCTTGGCGCGTTCATCCATCACCAGGGCGATCATGGTGCCGTTGCCGGCGGTGGCGGGCTGGCCATCATAGGCCGGGCCAACACCCAGCATCGGCGTGGTCCAGCTGGCACCCCAGCACACCGCGCCAGTGGGAAATTCCATCAGCCGGTTGATGCCAACGCTGGCGAACACGGCATCATAAAACGCAAAACTGCGCGGCAAATCATTGCTGCCGAAAAGGGCGTAACCGATCATGCGATTCCTCCTGTGGCCACCATGGCCGGCCAACGGTGACACAGGCATTGCTGTGCGGCCATTATTTGCGACGTCATCGTGCCAATTCCGCCAGGATGATGTCTTCTGCCGAACTGAAGGATGATGCAACCGGTTCCGATTTGAAGGGATCGTCGCTGCTGCCGGTGAGGGCATAGGCAAACACAAGGCCGCGCCGCTGATCGATCCACAGGCCGGCGAGCAAACCATAGGCTTCACCCAGATGCCCCCACCAGCGCGCACCCTTGACCGGCTGATCGGGCGCCCCGGCACGCCCTGAAAGGCAATGCGGGCCAGCGCCGAAACACAGCATCTGGCCGTGATAATCATCACCCGGCAGCGAACCGCCGGCCTGCCAGACGGGGGTGAGCATGACCCTTACCGTGGCGGGCTTCAGCAGCCGCACCCGACCAGATTCCGTGGCCGCTTCACCGCCGCGCAACAGCAACTGGCCGATGCGGGCCAGATCGGGGATGGTGATGCGCAGGCCGCCCTGCGGCGAAAAGATGGTGCCGTTGTCGCCAGGGCGATAGGCGGCAAGATCGCATCGCGCCCGAAATACAACCGGACAGCCGGCGCGCTGGCCGTTGAGATCATCGACCTGCGCCAGCCAGGGCCCGGCCGGGTTCCACGCCGTTTCATCGCGGCCCTTGCGGTACAGCACGGCAACACGGGTGATGGCGGCATCCGACGCGCCTTGCCAGTTGTAGCCCGCGTCGATGGTGAGCGGGGCCATCACCAGCCGGGTCATCAGCCGGTCAAAACGTTCGCCAGTGGCAGCCTCCATCACTGTGGCGATGAGACCGTAATTGAGGTTGGCATATTCGAAGCGACCGCCCGGCGCGCTTGGCCCCCAGTGCTGCGGCGTCAACCTGTCCTGCAACCGGTCCTCCAACGGAAAGGCATAGCCGGGGCCATCGACAATGCCGCTGGTGTGGGACAACAATTGCCGCAAAGTGATCGGGGTATCGGGATGGCCCGGGTGACGCAGGTTCCAGCCGAGCCAGAGCGACACATCCTCATCGATCTTGAGCCGGCCCTGCTCCACCAGCCGCCACACGGCAATGGCCACCACCAGTTTGGAAATGGAGGCGACGCGGATCACGCTATCGGTCTTGAGCGGGCGATTGGCGGCGATGTCAGCCAGGCCATGGGCTTCGGCGCGCAGGATGCGGTTCTTGTCGGCCACCACGCCAACAACGCCTGAAAGCTGCGGCGCGCGAGGATCAGTGCCGGCGACCAGAGCGGCCAGCGGATTGGCAGCGGCGGGGCTGGCCAGCAACAGGCAGAGGGCAAGAATGGCGCGCATATCTCGCTGCATAATCAAGCGCGGCAGGCATGGCCAGCCGGCATCGGCTGCGCTAGCGTTGCAAGATGACGACACGACTTGCCATCGGCCTGATGTCCGGAACCTCCATCGACGGGATCGATGCCGCGCTGGTCGAAACCGATGGCGAGGGGGTGGTGAACCCGGTCGCCTTCATGTTTTTCCCCTACGAACCGGATTTCCGCCCGCGCCTGCGCGCCGCCATGGCCCGCGCGCTGGAAATGCACGCCCCGGCCCGCGATGCGCTGATCGACGCGGTGGAACAGGAATCGACTGGCCTGCACGCCATGGCCGTCCACCGTCTGCTGGCCGCCACCCACACACGCCGCGACGATGTGGCGGTGATCGGCTTTCACGGCCAAACCATCGCGCACCGGCCCGATCGCAAATGGACCTGGCAGATCGGTGATGGCGCCACGCTGAAGGCCGCCACGCGCATCCCCGTCGCCTTTGATTTTCGCAGCGCCGATGTGGCGGCTGGCGGCCAGGGTGCGCCGCTGGCGCCGGGCTACCACCGCGCGCGCTCCGAAGAACTGGGCCGGCCGTTGGGGGTGCTCAATCTGGGCGGGGTCGGCAATCTGACCTGGTTCGCAGCAGACGGTCGCTGGGGCAGTTTTGACACCGGCCCCGGCAATGCCCTGATCGATGATTGGGTCCACACCCACACCGGGCGCGGCTTTGACGAGGATGGCCGGGTCGCCGCCGGTGGCATGACCCACGACAATGTGCTGCAAACATTGTGCGACAATCCGTGGTTCGATGCGCCGCCGCCCAAATCGCTGGACCGCAACGCCTGGGATATCGGTGCGCTGCGCGGCCTTTCCCCCGGCGACGGCGCGGCGACGCTGACGGCGTTCACGGCCGAAACGGTGCGGCTGGCCCTCACCCACGTGCCGGCGTTCGGAGGAGATTTTGGCGGCCGCCTGCTGGTAACGGGCGGCGGCCGGCTCAACCCGGTGCTGATGGCCGAACTTGCGCAGCGCTGCGCTGTGCCCTGCGATGCGGTGGAGGCTGTGGGCTGGAACGGCGATGCGCTGGAGGCCGAGGCGTTTGCGTGGCTGGCCGTGCGCGTGCTGGACGGCAAGCCGCTGAGCTGGCCGGAGACGACCGGCGTGCCACAGGCGATGCCGGGTGGGCGGGTGGCTTAACGCCCGCCGTTGGCCAGCCGCATATCCAGATAACCGTCCACCTCGCCCATCAGCAGGCCCATTTCGTTCTGGAAGAAATGGTTGGCACCGGGGATAGTGCTGTGGTGGATGGTGATGTGGCGCTGGGTCTTCAGCTTGTCGACCAGCTTGAGCACGGCCGACGGCGGCACCACTTCATCGATTTCGCCGTCGACGATGATCCCGCTCGACGGGCAGGGCGCGAGGAAGGTGAAATCATACATGTTGGCCGGCGGCGCGATCGAGATGAAGCCCTTGATCTCGGGCCGGCGCATCAGCAGCTGCATGCCGATCCAGGCACCAAAGGAAAAGCCGCCCACCCAGGTGGTGTGGGCTTCCGGATTGAATTGCTGCAACCAATCCAGCGCGGAGGCAGCATCAGACAATTCGCCGATGCCGTTATCGAACGCGCCTTGGCTACGGCCGACACCGCGGAAGTTGAAGCGCAAAGTCGCAAAGCCGCGGCGCACAAAGCTTTGATACAGCGCCAGCACGATCGGGTGGTTCATCGTGCCCTGCGCCGGGTGCGGCTGCAGCAGGATGGCGACAGGCGCACGCGGGCCGGCACCGGGCTGATAACGGCCTTCAAGACGCCCTTCGGGGCCGGTAAGAATGACTTCGGGCATGCTGCTCCCAATTCTGGTGCAAGGCGGCTGATGCGCCCTATATGGCCTGCAGAGGCCGAGTTGCAATGAAAAGCCGAATCTATCTCGATCATGCTGCCACCACGCCGGTGGGCGATGCTGCACGGGCGGCGGTGATCGACGCGTTGGCCGTAATCGGCAATCCGTCGAGCGTGCATGGCGGCGGGCGGGCGGCCCATGCGCTGCTGGAAGGGGCGCGCGATGCGGTGGCGGGCTTTGCCGGGGTGGCGGCGGAGAATTTGGTGTTTACCAGCGGCGGCACCGAGGCGATTGCGCTGGCCGCCAATGGCGCGAGGCTGGCGGGCCCGGTGCGCCCCCGATTGCTGGTGGGCGCGACCGAGCACAGCGCGGTGCTGCAGGCGCGCGATGATGCACAATTATTGCCGGTGGACGGCAATGGCCTGATCGATCTGCAGGCGCTGGCCGCGGCGCTGGCAACAGGCCCGGCGCTGGTGGCGGTGCAGGCAGCCAACAACGAAACCGGGGTGATCCAGCCGCTGGCCGAGGTGGCCGCACTGGTACGGGATACGGGCAGCCTGCTGCTGGTGGATGCCGTGCAGGCGGCGGGCAAGATGGTGATGGCTGATGCGGATTTCGTGGCGCTATCGGCCCACAAGCTGGGCGGCCCACCCGGCGTTGGCGCGCTGATCGTGCGCGACCCCCAAGGCCTGATCGCCGTGCAGCATGGTGGCGGCCAGGAACGCGGCCATCGCGGCGGCACGCCCAATCTGCCGGGCATCGCGGGCTTTGCCGCCGCCGTGGCCGAAGCACGCGACTGGCGCGCGGTGGCCGCCCGGCGCGACAAACTGGAGGCACAGCTGAAGGCCGGCGGCGCGATCATCCACGGCGAAAACGCGCCGCGCCTGCCCAACATCAGCAGCATTGGCCTGCCCGGCGTGGCGGCCGCAACGCAGGTGATGATGCTCGATCTGGAGGGCTTCATGGTCTCGGCCGGGGCCGCCTGTTCGTCGGGCAAGGTGAAAACCAGCCATGTGCTGCACGCGATGGGGCTGGGTGCGGCTGCGGGCGAAGCCATCCGCGTCAGCCTGGCAGCAACCACCACGGATGACGAGATTGCCGCATTTGCCGCTGCCTGGCTTGCCATGGCCGCCCGCCTTGGCCGAAAGAGCACGGGATGAGCCTGCCGATCTACCTTGATTATGGCGCGACGACGCCGCTTGATCCGGCCGTGGCTGCCGCCATGGAACCGTGGGGCATCGATGGCTTCGGCAATCCGCACAGCGCGCATCTGTGGGGGTATCATGCCAAGGCGGCTGTGGAAGTTGCGCGCGAACAGGTCGCCGCGCTCATCAACGCGCCGGTGGAAAGCATCGCCTTCACCAGCGGCGCCACCGAAAGCAACAATTGGGCGCTGAAGGGCCTGCTCACCGCGCCGGGCCAGACGCGGCGGCGCATCGTGACGCTGGCCACCGAACATAGCAGTGTGCTGGAAACGGCGCAGTATCTGGCCAGCATCGGCGCGCAACTCACCATCGTGCCGGTGCGCAGCCATGGCCTGGTGGACCTTGGTGATCTTGAACGCGCGCTGGGTGAGGATGTGGCGGTCGTCTCGGTGATGGCGGTCAACAACGAGATTGGCGTGGTGCAGGATCTGGCGGCCATTGCCGCCCTCGCCCACGCTGTTGGCGCGGTGTTCCATGTCGATGCCGCTCAGGGTTTCGGCAAGGTGCCAATCAATGTCGAAGCGATGGGCATCGATCTGATGAGCATCACGGCGCACAAGATTTACGGCCCCAAGGGCGTTGGCGCGCTGTATCGGCGGCCGTTCACCGTGATCGCGCCATTGCTGCACGGTGGCGGGCAGGAAGATGGCCGTTCCGGCACACTGCCCACGGCATTGATTGCCGGGCTGGGCGCGGCGGCGGCGATTGCCGGGCAGCGCATGGCCGAAGATCACGCCCATGCCGTGATGCTGCGGGATCGGCTGCTGGCCGGGCTGACGGTGCAAAGCCAGATCAACGGCCATCCCGATCGGCGCTGGCCGGGCAATCTCAACCTCAGCTTCCCCGGCGTTGCCGTGCCCTTGATCCAGCACGTGCCGGGCCTGGCCATCAGTTCCGGTTCGGCCTGCGCGGCGGTGACCGGGCGGGCCAGCCATGTGCTCACCGCGCTCGGCCTGCCCGAAACGCAGGCCAAGGCGTCGCTGCGGCTGGGATTTGGCCGTTTCACCACCGCTGCGGAAATCGATACCGCCGCCACCCTGTTAAATGCTGCAGTGCAGCGAAAACTTGCAGAAGCGGGCTGATCACGGCACATTGCCGATCATGACGCGCATTCGCTTCATTTCTGCTGACGGCGGCCAGGAGGCCATTGTCGAGAGCAAACCCGGCGATCGGCTGCTTGATGTGGCGCAGGCGCATGGCATGCCGCTGGAAGGCACCTGCGAAGGTGCGATGGCCTGTTCCACCTGCCATGTCTATCTGGTTGGCGGCGACGTCGAAGCATTGCCGCCGCCGGCCGAGGAAGAAGAAGACATGCTGGATTTCGCCGCTTGCGCCAACCGCCAGAGCCGGCTGGCCTGCCAGATCAAGCTGACGGCCGACATCCAAACCCTTGATGTAAAAATGCCGCGCAGCGTTGTGGACATGAGCCGATGATGAATTTGACCAGGCACGTTCTGCTGTTCGGCGGCCCTGTGGCGATGGCGATGGCGCTGGCGATGGCGATGGCGTTGCCTGCTGCACCGGCGCTGGCGCAGGCTGCAACGGCCTCGCTGCCGTTCGATACCGATGTGACAGCGCTGAAACCCGGGCAATGGGTGTTTGATCCGCGCATCGCGCCGCAGGGCCCGATGCTGATGCTGGTCAACATCCAGTCCCAGCGGGCCAATATCTATCGCAACGGCGTGCGCATCGGCACCAGCACGGTTTCCACCGGGCGGCCCGGCAAGCGCACACCCACCGGCGTGTTCACCATCCTGCAAAAACGCGCCGTACACACCAGCAGCATCTACAAGACACCGATGCCGTTCATGCAGCGGCTGACATGGGATGGCATTGCCCTGCACGCCGGCCGCCTGCCCGGCTATCCAGCCAGCGCCGGTTGTGTGCGGCTACCGCACGCCTTTGCCCAGGCGCTGTTTGCCCAAACGCCGATGGGCATGACGGTGGCGATCATTGATCAGGAAGTGACCCCCCAACAGGTGGCCGATGCCGCCGTGCTGGCGCCGGCAACACCCAACGGCAAGCCTGATCCGGCCACCACGCGGGCGCTGGCCAGCGGTGATGCCTGGCGCTGGCAGCCGGAAAAATCCGCCGATGGCCCGGTCACCATCGTGCTGTCCACCAACAGCCGCAAGATGATCGTCTATCGCGGCGGCGTGGAGATCGGCCGCAGCCGCATCGGCGTACCCGATGGTTTCGATCTGGGCACGCGGGCTGCACAGTTTGCCGGGCGCGAGGCCAATGGCGATGCGCGCTGGATCTATATCGGCCTGCCCGGTTACGAAGCGCGCAAGGGCCAGAACGTGGAACCGGATGCGCTGGCTGCCGTCATCATCCCGCCGGCCTTCCGCGACCGGCTGCGCGGCATCACCGGCGAAGGCACCACCGTGCTGGCCACCGATGCCAGCGTTGGTTCGGGCAGCAGCGGCCGCAAGCAGACGATCATCGAGACCGACGCCAGCTGAGGCCGACGCCAGCTGAGACCGACGCCAGCTGAGCCGTGCTGTCAGGGTGGGAGCCGGGAACGACCCAGACCGGAATCGTTGCGGCTGCTTCCTTCCGGATCTGACCGGGTTGGCGAGTGGCCTGTCCGCCCGGCTCCCACGGCGCATATGGCGATTAGCGCTGCCAAGTGCAAGCCCGGTCAATACGAGCCCCCCGCTTAAAGCCCCCCGCTCAAACCAAGCGTGACGCGCCAGCCCGGCCCGGCTAGAACAGCACGACATGTCAGACGAATCCGATATCGCCTTTCCGGGGCTTGAACTGCCGGCCACCACAACAACCGCTGCGGCGGGAGTCTATCGCGTGCTGGCGCGCAAATACCGCCCCGCCACCTTCGAAACGCTGCTGGGCCAGGATGCCATGGTGCAGACGCTGGGCAACGCCATCGCGCGCGGCCGGCTGGCGCAGGCCTGGCTGCTCACTGGCGTGCGCGGGGTGGGGAAAACCAGCACGGCGCGCATCATTGCCAAGGCGCTGAACTGCATCGGGCCCGATGGCAACGGCGGCCCGACCATCAGCCCGTGCGGCCAATGCGAACCCTGTGGGGCGATTGCCGCTGGCCGCCATCTTGATGTGGTGGAAATGGACGCGGCGTCGAACACCGGCGTTGATGATGTGCGCGAGATCATCGAAGGCGTGCGCTATGCCGCTGTCTCGGCGCGTTACAAGATCCACATCATCGATGAAGTCCACATGCTGTCAAAAGCCGCGTTCAATGCGCTGCTGAAAACGCTGGAAGAACCGCCGCCGGGCGTGAAGTTCATCATGGCCACCACCGAGGTGAACAAGGTGCCGGCCACGATCCTGTCGCGCTGCCAGCGATTCGATCTGAAGCGTGTATCGGCCGAAACCCTGGCCGAACATTTCGCCCGCATCCTGGAACAGGAACAGGTCGGATTCGAAGCCGATGCGCTGGCGCTGGTGGCGCGTGCCGCCGAAGGCAGCGTGCGTGACGGCCTGTCCATCCTGGATCAGGCGATTGCCCACAGCGGCGAGATCATCACTGCAGACGCAGTGCGCGACATGCTGGGCCTGGCCGATCGCGGCGCCGTGCGCGCGCTGTTTGGCCATGTGCTGCAGGGCCAAGTGCCTGATCTGATGGCCGCCGTCGCTCGACAATATGATCTGGGGCAAGACCCGGCGCAGCTGCTGCGCGAACTGTTGGGCCTGGTGCATGGCATCACCCGCCAGCGCCTGGCGCCGCGCCGCGATCCGCTGCTTTCGGCCGAGGAACAGGCGGCGCTCGATGGCTGGGCGCAGGCGCTGACCTTCCCGCGCCTTTCGATGCTGTGGCAGATGCTGCTGAAGGGGCTGGAGGAAGTGCAGGCCGCGCCGGTGCCGCTGCAGGCCGCCGAAATGGCGCTGCTGCGG
>NZ_JANPML010000042.1:0-4042 GCF_031422795.1 Sandarakinorhabdus sp. | reverse complement strand
GACGCCTGGCCCGACCATGAAACAGGCCGCGGACGCCATCCGCCACGAACTGACCGAGCGGCTGAAGGAGCTGAACGCCGAAGGCAAGTTGCTGGAATCGCAGCGGCTGGAACAGCGCACCAATTTCGATCTGGAAATGATCGCCGCCACAGGGGCGTGTGCGGGCATCGAGAATTACAGCCGTTTCCTCACCGGCCGTCTGCCCGGCGAACCGCCGCCGACATTGTTTGAATATCTGCCGGAAAACGCCCTGCTGTTCATCGACGAAAGCCATGTGACGGTGCCGCAGATCGGCGCCATGGCCAAGGGCGATCACCGCCGCATGTGACTCTGGCCGAATACGGGTTCCGCCTGCCCAGCTGCATCGACAACCGCCCGCTGCGCTTTGCCGAGTGGGAGGCGATGCGGCCGCAGACGCTGTTCGTTTCCGCCACTCCCGGCCCGTGGGAGATGGAAAAGACCGGCGGGGTGTTTGTGGAACAGGTGATCCGCCCCACCGGGCTGATCGATCCGCCGGTGGAGATCAAGCCGGTGGAAGACCAGGTGGAAGATCTGATCCAGGAAGCCAAAAAGGTTGCCGCTGCCGGGTTCCGCACGCTGGTGACGACGCTGACCAAGCGCATGGCCGAGGATCTGACCGAGTTTCTGCACGAAGCCGGCCTGCGCGTTCGCTACATGCACAGCGACGTGGAAACGCTGGAGCGTATCGAGTTGATCCGTGATTTGCGGTTGGGTGTGTATGACGTGCTGGTCGGCATCAACCTGCTGCGTGAAGGGCTCGACATTCCCGAATGCGGGCTGGTGGCGATATTGGATGCGGACAAGGAAGGCTTCCTGCGCTCCGAAACGTCACTTATCCAGACCATCGGCCGCGCGGCGCGCAATGTTGAAGGCCGGGTGATCCTGTATGGCGATCGCATCACCGGATCGATGGCCCGCGCCATTATGGAAACCGATCGCCGGCGCGCCAAGCAGGAGGAGTACAATGCCCTCCACGGCATCACGCCCACCAGCATCAAACGCAACATCGGCGACGTATTGTCGGACGTGTCGATGAAGGATGGCCTGACGGTCGACACCGGCGACGACGAGACCCAGCATCTGGTTGGCCACAACCTCAAGGCCTATATTGCTGATCTTGAAGAGCAGATGAAAAAGGCCGCGTCTGACTTGGAATTCGAGACGGCGGCCGCCATCCGCGACCAGATCCGCCGGCTGGAAATGGACGAACTGGGCGTGCCGGTGGACGCGCGCACCGCCGCAGCCAAGGGCCGAGCCACCGGCGGCGTCGCCGGCACCCGCACGACGCGCTTTTCCAAGATGCAGAAGAAGGGTTTCAGCGCGAAACGGGGCGGGGCGGGGCGTTAAACCGCCGCAGCTGCCCGCCGTCGGCGCAATGTGGCGCCGGTGAGGCCAAAACCGGCAATCAGCATGGCCCAGCTGGCCGGTTCCGGCACGCCGCCTACGCCAGGGCCGCCTACAGCGGGCCCGGTCCAGCTCAGGTTGCGCAAAGCGATTGAGCCATTGGAAAACACCAGGCTCTTGATCACCGGATTGGCAAACGTGAAACCGTAGTAGCCGGGCTGTAAAACGTTGGTGTTGCCGTTGTTTGCCAGGAACCAATAATAGTGGAAATCGCTGTTGGTTGGATATTCCGAGTGGGTGAGCCGATTGCCATTCGCGTCAAATGCCTGGATGATGACCGAATTCAAATTGGTGCTACCCAGCGCCCAGTTCACTTCGGCCAGAAACCCTGAAACCGGATTGTCGAAGGTTAGCGTCATGTTGGCATAGCCGCCGGTATTGGGATTGAACCCGGTGTTGAGCCCCAGGATCGGTGCGCCGCCAGCATCCCAATTGCCATTGACGCCGAAATTGGCACCGCCGGTCCAACCATAGCGCGACTGCGCGAAATCGGATGACCAGGTGATCGGCCCCAGTGTTTGCGGACCGGCCCCGACATAGTTTGCGGCAGGCAGGGTGATCGCATTTGCACCTGCCAGACTGCCTGCGCCAGAGATCAGCGTGGCATTGGCCGCAGACGACACCAGCATGGCCGTAGCCAGCAAGCAAAACCCAAAACGCATGATCAACTGCCCCCGCTTTGGCGCCGCCCCAAACAGCAGCGCTCAGATTTTTCTCAAGATCATCATTGATGCGAGGCACCACTATTACAATTCCCCATTTCTGGGGTATCCGGGGTGTTGCGGTGCCGGTGGAGGGCCCAACCATCGTTTGGCAGCGCCATGGGGGGCAGGCCGTGAAACAGGACCAATTAACCGAACCGACCTTTGCCGGTCTGCAAGCATCAGTTCGGCAGGTGACCAATGTGGCCGGGCGGCGGCCGGAGTCCGCGGCGCTGGCCAATCTTGGCATGTTGTGCCTTTCCGGCCTGTCGGCGCGGCAGTTGGCGCGCTGCCTGCCGCCGCTGATCCGGGGTGCGCTGGCCGCCGATCCGATTGGCCTGTTCTGGTGCGATGCCGCCGGCGCCATGCAGGATGCCTGGGTGGAAAACCCCGGCTTCCTGTCTTCACAAGTGCTGCACAGTGGCAATATCTGGCGCCAGCAAAACCCCGATGCCTGGCCGCGTTTTGCCGATAATGTGCTGGCTGGGCCGGTGGCGGGCGTTTTGTTACCGTATCAGAATGACGGTTTCTGGGGATCAGACTTCTACAAGGGCAGCTATGCCACCATCGGTGTCCGCCATGTCATGGATGCGGTGGTGCACGATGGCTGCCGGCCGCATGGCTGCTTCCTGATCATGCGCAGCGCCAGCGCCGGGGCGTTCCTCCCCGACGATGTTGATCTGGCGCGCGACATCGCAGAACTGGTGCTACCGTGTTTCCTTGCCGACAGCCAGCCGCCCCCTTCCAGCCGACGCTACCCCGGCGGACTGGCGATCGTCGCCAGCGATGGCGACATCACCTATTGCGACCGTGCCGCCCATCAGAGCCTGTGGACTCTGGCCCGCGCCGGCGATCGGCCGATGATCGACGACGTCAATGATGATGTGGAAAAGCTGCTACGCCGCTTTTGCGGCGAGGATGTCGATCTGGCCCGATCGCTTGGCCACCATGAGGTGCGCCGGTTCACGCGCTGGGGGAATTTTGCTCTGCGCTATGATCGCACCGATCATGGCCAGGTGGTGATCAGCTTTGATCAGTTGCTGCCCTTTGCCGCGCATGTCGCCATGATGATCGCGCGACTGGACCTGTCACCGCGCCGAGTGATCGCCTGTTGGCTGCTGGTGCGCGGCCTGACACGCAAGGAAATCGCCTGGACGATGAATCTATCGGCCGAAACGGTAAACGACCATCTCGACCAAGTGTTTGCAGCGCTGGGCGTCAACACCGCCGTGGCCGCGATGCGGCATTTTTCCGACTGAGATCAGATCAAACACCCCACCCCGGCGCGCAGGAATTCGGCCACCAGGCCGGGGTCGCGCTCGTCGGTCAGCCTGTTGGCGATCTCGCGGATGCTCATGCGTTCAAAGCGCTCGGAGGGCAGGCCGGTGAGTTCCTGCAGCCGGCGCAACTGGCCGATGGAGAGGCGTTCACCCAACCGGTTGCCCATGCACTGCGCCTGACCCGGGTTCACGCCCAGATCAATAAGATTGGTGGTGATGCGCTGCGCCGGGGTGGCGCAGGCGGCCAGCAGCAATGCGGTCAGCAGCGCGGCGGATTTAGGCAGAGAGGGTTTTGCGGGCATCGGGCAATCGCCACCATGGAGTTTGCGGAAACAGGTGATGTTCGTGATGATAGCCGCCGAAATGAAAACAGGAGATTAACGAAACAATGCCGCCGGCGCCAACACTGCGCGCCCGGTGCTGATCGGCGAACGGGCTGCCGACATGGCGATGCGGCAGAAAAGTGCCGAAGAAAAACAACTGGCCCAGCGCCAACAGCGCCGGCACCGCCCAGAAGAATGCAAAATTGATCAGGCTGGCCCCAAGCACCATATAGAGGCAGGCGACCACGGTGATCCGCACCAGCTGCATGTGCGTGTAATAATTGCCGAAAAAATGCAGGAACCAGCGGCCGGG
>NZ_JANPML010000041.1:0-12574 GCF_031422795.1 Sandarakinorhabdus sp. | reverse complement strand
CTTCGGCCAGCAGCGCCGCGACGAACGCCGACACGCCTTCGGCGCGAAACGAGCGCACCGACACGGCTAGGTGCAGCCCCGCATCGACGACCGCGCCACGGTGCGCTAGGTGCCACCGCATTGCCCCGTCGATGGTGCCGCCCTCGGCCATCAGGTGCGGCGGCAGGAAGACCTGCCAGTGGGGCAGCCCGGCCTGCAGCGCGTTCAGCCATTCGGAGACGCCGGCTTCCCCGCGGTTGATTTCTTGCCCTTCGCCGATCAGGCAGACGACGACACACCAATCCGGCCGCCGATCCATGACCGACAGAAGGAAGCCGGGTTCGGACTGGTCAAACGCCGGCTGGCCTTTCTTGCGCCGCATGAAATCGCTGGTCATTGCGCGATCCCAGGCACGCTGTGCCTCGTCGAAGATCACCACATGCTCGGTCGGCACGCGGTCGGGTGCAAGATACTCGTCACGGAAATGGTGGACGTTCTGATGAAGGCATCGGGTTCGCGGGCTTGCAGAATGCGCACTTCGGGCAGATCGGGCAGGGCGCGTTTGCGCTTCCCGTCGCGGCGCAGCGCCTCCTGCAGCACCTTCACCAGCGGACCGTTGCCAGACAGGAAAACGGCATGCTCTTCCGGGTGGTCGGGATGGCGCTGGCAGGCGAGGTTGAGCCCGGCGAGCGTCTTGCCGGCACCGGGCACGCCAGTGACAAAGCAAATGGCCTTTCCGCCCTGTGTTCGCATCCGCGCCACCACCGCCGCAATGGCGTTTGCGGTACGCGACAGATTTTCTGCCCCCGCTTCGGAGCGGGAGATGGCGGTGACATCATGGCCGGCATAGAGCGCTTCGGCCGCTTCGATGATGCTTGGCGTCGGGCGGTAGGCGCCGGCAGCCCAGGGCTCGGCATCAATTACTGAGCCTGAACCGGTGGCGAGCAGGCGCTGGATGCTGGGAAGCACGTCGTCAGGGGCCAGACAGATGGGCGCGTGCACCTTGTCGGGCGCCCAGAAGCCCAGGCCCAATTGCTGGGGCTGCGCCTCGGTGGCGATCAACAGGGGGACGATCGCCTTGTCGTGGCTAGTGACGTGGAAATTCTTGAGATCGAGGGCATAACCATGCGCCTGTTCGACGGCGTGACGCGGAAAGGTGCGTTCGCCAACCTTGTATTCCAGCACCAGGAGCAACGGGCCGGCCACGATCACGGCATCGGCGCGGCGTCCCATGCGCGGAATGGCAAATTCCATGAAAAAATGCGCATCGGGCAGAGTCGCGGCCAATTGCTTCAGATGCGTGATGGTGAATTGCCACGCAGCGATCTGCGGTAATTCGGCGGGGAATTGCGTGGATTTGGTGAGGTGCCCCAGCAGCAATTCGGGCGCTGCCTTTGCGAACACTTCTGCAGGGGCATCAAACCAGGCGCGCTTCATGCCAGCCAGGCTGCCAGGTGAATCGAATGGCCGCAACGAAAAAGGGCGGCCGTTGCGGGCCGCCCTCTTGTCATTGGCGTGTCGGCTCAGGCGGCCTTGGGGGCCGAATCCCGCACGCCGGCGTCCACATGGGCTTCGAACTGGGCGAAGTTGGTGATGAACATGCCGACCAGTTTCTGGGCCTGCGCGTCATAGGCGGCTTTGTCGGCCCAGGTTTCGCGCGGGTTGAGGATGGTGGGTTCGACGCCGGGGACGGAGACGGGGACGGCAAAGCCGAAATTGTCGTCCGTGCGGAACTCGGCATTTTTCAGGCTGCCATCCAGCGCGGCGTTGAGCAGGGCGCGGGTTACCTTGATCGGCATGCGGGTGCCCGTACCGCCGGTGCCGGCGCCGCCGCCGGTCCAGCCGGTGTTGACCAGCCACACGTCAACGCCGCCCTTGGCAATGCGTTCCTTCAGCAGATTGCCATAAACCGATGGATGGCGCGGCATGAACGGCGCGCCAAAACAGGTGGAGAAGGTGGCATCCGGTTCGGTCACGCCGATTTCGGTGCCGGCAACGCGGGCCGTATAGCCCGACAGGAAGTGATACATGGCCTGATCCGGCGTCAGTTTCGAGATCGGCGGCAGGATGCCGAACGCATCGGCCGTCAGCATGATGATGTTGCGCGGCACCGGGCCCATGTTGGAGGCTGAGGCGTTGGGGATGAAATCGATCGGATAGGAACCGCGGCTGTTTTCCGCCAGGCGGTTGTCATCAAGGTCGATCACCCGGGTGACGGGATCGATCACGACATTTTCCAGCACCGTGCCGAACCGGCGGGTGGTGGCATAGATTTCCGGCTCGGCTTCGGCGGAAAGCCGGATCATCTTGGCATAGCAGCCGCCTTCGAAGTTGAAGACCGCGGTATCCGACCAGCCATGTTCATCATCGCCGATCAGCGTGCGGCTGGCGTCGGCGGAAAGCGTGGTCTTGCCGGTGCCGGACAGGCCGAAGAACACGGCGGTGTCGCCGGCCGGGCCGATGTTGGCCGAACAGTGCATCGGCATCACGCCCTGCAAGGGCAGCAGGTAATTGAGGATGGAGAAAACGCTCTTCTTCATCTCGCCGGCATATGCGGTGCCGCCGATCAGGATGGTCTTGTTTTCGAAATCGACCGCCACGATGGTTTCGCTGCGGCAGCCGTGGCGGGCCGGATCAGCCTTGAAGCTGGGCAGATCGATGATGGTGTATTCCGGCACGAACGCCGCCAGATCGGCCAGTTCGGGACGCACCAGCAGGGTGCGGATGAACAGGCTGTGCCAGGCAAATTCGGTGATCACGCGCACCTTCACCCGATATTCGGGCTGGCTGCCGCCAAACAGATCCTGCACGAACAGATCTTTCTTGCCCTTCAGCGCGGTTTCGAAATCGGCCTTGATGGCGGCGAACTGCGCGGGCGTGATGCTCTTGTTCTTGTCCCACCAGATGGTGCCGTCGGTGGCGGCGTCGCGCACGATGAACTTGTCGTTGGCGCTGCGGCCGGTGTGCTTGCCGGTTTCAACCACCAGCGCGCCATGTTCGGACAGCAGGCCTTCGCCGCGCTGCACGGCCAGCTCGACCAGGGCGCCGGTCAACAGGTTCCAGTGCAGGGCGGCCGGCGTGGCAAGTCCTTGTTGTTGAAGGCCATGGGCGGGCACAACAGTTGACGGCACGGTGAATACTCCCTCATCACCGGGTCAGCCCTTGCTGCCCGAATTTGCATGCTCGCATAACCGACACATGCCAATTCGTCAAAGAACCGGGGGCAACGTTTGCCGCATGGCAGCCATGTCCTGTCGTAACCGACAGGCCTAGCTTATGGCCGACACGGGCGCGCCCTTGCCAGCCGGCAGCCAAGGTTCCACATAGGCGAACGATGGATATCGAAAGCCCGCCAGCCCCCACCATCGCCCTGGTCGATGATGATCGCAACATTCTCACTTCGGTGTCGATTGCGCTGCAGGCCGAAGGCTTTGTGGTGCGGCTCTATTCCGATGGCGATTCCGCCTTGAAGGCGTTGCTTGAAAGCCCGCCCGATCTGGTGGTGCTGGATATCAAGATGCCGCGCATGGACGGTATGGAGGTGCTGCGCCGCCTACGCGAGAAAGTCCAAGTGCCGGTGATCTTCCTGACCAGCAAGGACACCGAAATCGACGAGGCGCTGGGCCTGGCGATGGGTGCCGATGATTATATCGGCAAGCCGTTCAGCCAGCGCCTGCTGATCGAACGCATCCGCGCCGTGCTCCGGCGCACCGCCAATCGCCGGGCCACCCCCGAATCCGGCGATGAAGACGCGCCCGCCGCCGATCCCATCGTGCGCGGCCGCCTGACCATGGATCCGGCCCGCCACCGCGTGTTCTGGGATGCCGGCGAAGGCCGGCGCGGCGATGTCGCGCTGACCGTTACCGAATTCATGATCCTCGAAACGCTGGCTGCCCGCCCTGGCTTTGTGAAATCGCGCGATCAGCTGATGGATGCAGCCTATTCCCACGATGTGTATGTGGATGATCGCACCATCGACAGCCACATCAAGCGCCTGCGCAAGAAGTTCCGCGCTGTTGATCATCAGTTCAAGGCGATCGAGACGCTGTACGGCGTCGGCTACCGCTTCAACGAGGAATAGGCGGGTGAAGGCCGAAGTGGCCGTGCAGGAATGGCGCCGCGGCCTGGGCTTTGGCAGCCTGCGCGCCCGCATCTTTGCCGTGAACCTGCTGGCGCTGATCGTGCTGGTGATCATGCTGCTCTATCTCGATACGGTGCGGTCGCGGCTGCTTGATGAACGCACGGCCAGTCTGGCCAATGAAGCCATCACCGTGTCGCGGCTGGTGACATATGTGCCGGAGCCAGCGCGCGCCGGCAGCGTTGCCCGGCTCGGCATGGAACGCGGCACCCGCGTGCGCCTGTATGCCGATGACGGCACGCGGCTGGCCGACAATTGGCAAAGCCCGCGCAATCCGCGCTTTGTGATCGAGGATCCAGCCGCCTATGGCTGGCGCCGATCCTCGGCCAAGGCCATCGATCGGGCACTGGATGTCGTGTTGGGGTTCCGCACGCTTGCCGCCTATGCCGAACCGGTGGTGGACACCGCCAGCGTGTGGCCGGAACTGGCGCGCAGCGTGAATGCCGCCCGGCCGGTCACCGAATTGCGGCGGGCCAGCGATGGCAGCCTGATCGTCAATGCCGCCACGCCGGTGCCCGGCTTTGGCACTGTATTGCTCACCGATTCGGCCGATGATCTGGCGGATATCCTGCGCCGCGAACGCCTGACCTCGGCCTGGTTGCTGCTCAGCGTGATGGCGCTCACGCTCGGCCTGTCGCTGTATCTGGCGCGCACCATTGTGCGGCCCTTGCGCCTGCTGGCAATTGCGGCGCACCGGGTGCGGCTGGGGCGCAGCCGTGAAGTGGTGGTGCCGCGCCTGCCCGACCGCAAGGACGAGATCGGCGCACTGGCCCGGGCCATTTCCGACATGTCGACCGCGCTGCGCCGCCAGATCGACGCGACCGAAGCCTTTGCCGCCGATGTCGCCCATGAATTGAAGAACCCGCTCGCGTCCTTGCGCTCTGCAGTCGACGTGCTGGAACGGGTGGAGCAGCCCGATCTGCGCGCGCGACTGTTGGCGGTGATCCGCGATGATGTCGGCCGCATTGATCGGCTGATCACCGATATCGCCGATGCGAGCCGGCTGGACGCAGAATTGTCGCGCACCGGTTTCCAGCCCATCGATGTTGGCGCCCTGTGTGATGGCCTGGTGGCGGCCTATGGCATTTCGGTGCCGGCCCGCGGCGTGATGGTGACGCGCGCCGGCGAAGCGCTGCCGGTGCTGATCGAAGGCGATGCCAGCCGGCTGGCGCAGGTGCTCAGGAACCTGATCGACAACGCCATCAGCTTCTCGCCCGATGGCGGCCAGGTGGAACTGGCGCTGAACCGCGCTGGCGCCCAGGTCGAACTGGTGGTCAGCGATTCCGGCCCCGGCGTGCCGCCCGCCAACCGCCGCGACATCTTCCGGCGCTTCTATTCCGAACGCCCTGCGGCTGAGGATTTCGGCCGGCATAGCGGCTTGGGCCTGTCCATCGCCGGTGCCATTGTGGCGGCGCACGGCGGCCAGGTCGTGGTGGACGATGCACCGGGCGGCGGCGCGCAGTTCCGTGTGATCCTGCCGGCGGCCTGAGATGGAGACGCTCCCCGAAACCATCCACGCCACGGCCGTTGCGCTCGATGGCCGGGCGGTGCTGCTGCTGGGGGCTTCGGGCGCCGGCAAATCCGATCTGGCGCTGCGGCTGGTGGCGGCGGGCTGGCGGCTGGTGGCGGATGATCGGGTGGTGGTCACCGTCGACGGCGACCGGCTCATCGCGTCTGCGCCGCCGCGTTTGGCCGGCCTGATGGAAGTGCGCGGCGTGGGCATCGTGCCGGAACCCACGGCACCGGCTGCCATCGCGCTGGCGCTCGATCTGGCGGCCGCGCCCGACCGGCTGCCAGAGATTGATCAGCTGCCGCTGGCTGGCCGCTCCATCCCGCGGCTCGGCTTCGATGCGTTCGGGGATTCCGCGCCGCAGCGCGCCGCAAGGGCTCTGCAAGTGCATGGCTTGGCAACGCCCGGCCTTGCCGGCACAAGAAGCGACGTGAGCCCGCCGATCCTGATCATTTCCGGCCTGTCCGGTGCCGGCAAATCCACCGTGCTGCGCGCGCTGGAAGACGCCGGGCACGAGGTGGTGGACAATCTGCCGCTCACCCTGCTCGATGCGCTGATTGCCGGCGCCGAAGGTCGCCCGCTGGCGCTGGGCATCGATACCCGCACCCGGGCTTTTGATGCCGCCGCGCTGGGCGCGCGCGTCGCTGCCCTGCGCGATGCTGGCCGCGATGCAAAGCTGATTTGCCTCGAATGCAGCGATGATGTGCTGATCCGGCGCTTTTCCGAAACCCGCCGCCGCCACCCGCTGGCGCTCGACCGCCCCGCCATCGACGGCATCCGCGCCGAACGCGAACTGTTGGGTCCGCTGCAGCGCTGGGCCGATCTGGTCATCGATACCACCGAATTGTCGGTCACCGATCTGCGGATGCGCATTTCCGAACGCTTTGGTGGCGGCTATTCGCCGGGCCTTACTGTCACCGTCCTCAGCTTCGGCTTTTCCGCTGGCCTGCCGCGCGATGCCGATCTGGTGTTCGACATGCGTTTCCTCAGCAATCCGCACTGGGATATCGCGCTGCGGCCCTTGACCGGCGAGGATGATCAGGTGGCGGCGCACGTGGCCGCCGATCCGCTTTATGCCCCGACGCTCGAGAAGATCGACGATCTCGTGCGCACCCTGCTTCCTGGTTATGCGCGGGAGGGCAAGGCCTATCTCACCATCGCAATCGGCTGCACCGGTGGCCGCCATCGCAGCGTCGCGGTGGCGCGGGCGCTGGCGGCACGGCTGGTATCTACCGGCCAGAATGTGGCACTGGTGCATCGGGATATCGCTAAACAAGGCGCGGATGCGGCCGTGGTTGCAGGCTCCCCATTGACAGACTCGGCCAAAGCGCGCGACGGCGGCGAACGATGATCGGATTGGTTTTGGTAACGCACGGCCGCCTTGCGGCTGAATTCGTGGCAGCGATGGAGCATGTCGTCGGTCCCCAGTCGTGTCTGGAACCGATCTGCATCGCCGCTGACGACGATATGGAGCTGCGCCGCGCCGATATCGCGGCTGCCGTAACGCGCTGCAACGAAGGCCAGGGCGTCATCATCCTCACCGACATGTTCGGCGGCACCCCGTCCAACCTCGCCATCTCGCTTCTCGGCAGCCAAGTGGAAGTGATTGCCGGCGTGAACCTGCCGATGCTGATCAAGCTGGCCAGCGTGCGCAAGACCTGCACTGTCGAAGCCGCCGTGCAGGCCGCGCAGGACGCGGGGCGCAAATATATCGCGGTTGCCAGCCGTATGCTGGGCGAGGCTGCTTGAGCGAGACGGCTGGCCCTATCGAGGTTCCGATCACCAACCGCCGTGGGCTGCACGCGCGGGCCAGCGCCAAATTTGTCACCATGGCCTCGTCCTTCGATGCCGAAGTGACCGTGAGCCACGATGGCTCGTCCGTCACCGGCACTTCCATCATGGGCCTGATGATGCTCGCCGCCGCCATGGGCGACAGCATCAACATCAGCGCCACCGGGCCGGAGGCGCAAGCCGCCGTATCGAAACTGGCCGGCCTGGTGATGGACAAGTTCGGCGAGGATTGACCCCCGGCCGGTTCCGCGCTCTCGTTGCGCGATGCGCCACTTCCTCCTCACCGTCGCCCTGCTTGCTGCCCCGGCGATTGCCAAACCCGATGCCGACACCAAGGCGTGGCTGGCCCGCACCGCCGAACTCAGCAGCGACGCCATGGAGGGCCGCGACGCCGGCAGCCCCGGCCACGCCCGCGCCATTACCTTGGTGGAAGGCTGGTTCAAGGCCGCCAAGCTGAAACCAGCCGGCGAGAACGGCAGTTTCCGCCAGACTGTGCCGCTGCACGAAGTGGCAGTGACGGCGGCGGATATGCGCGTGGTCAGCCCGGATGGCGTGGCTGCGCCCCTGCGGTTCCTGCACGACGTCACGCCGCGCCCGGCCACCGATTTGCCGGCCACCCTGTCGGGCGCGATGCGCTTTGCCGGCTATTGCAGCGCCGCCGAAGCCGGCCCCGAGTTAAAGGGCAAGATCGCCGTCTGCTTCGGCAGCCGCCGCCCCGGCCGTGCCACAGCGGCGGAGCGGCTGGCGGCCGTGACCGCTGTTGGCGCGGTAGCGCTGCTCACCGTCGATGATGTCGGTTTCACGGTGGAGCCGCCGCGCTGGCCCGATGCCTATGCGCGCAGCGTGGCACACGACGGCGCGCCGCTGCCCAGCGGTTTGCCGCAGTTCCGCGTCAACGGCGCCGCGCTGGCCACGCTGATCGCTGGCTCGCGCCGGCTGGCGGCGGCGATCCTCACCGACGCGACCTACCACCGCGATCTTGAATCCTTCGATCTGCCTGGCCGCTTCGAGGCGAAATTGACCACGGTGCAGCGCCGTTTCACCGCTGAGCAATTGATCGGCCTGCTGCCCGGCACCGACAAGGCGAAGGCCAATGAAGTGCTGCTGCTCGGCGCCCATATCGATGGCTATGGCCTTGGTGAACCGGTGAATGGTGACGCTCTCTACAATGGCACATTGGATGACGCCGGCTACGTGGCGCTCATCAGCCAGTTGGCTTCGCGGCGTCGCGGCAAGGGCTTCGCCCGGCCCGTATTGTTCGCGGCGTGGACGGCGGAGGAAAAGGGCCTGCTCGGCGCGCGCTGGTGGCTGCAGCACCCGACGGTGCCCAAGGCGCAATTGGTGGGCGTCATCAACCTCGATCAACTGCGCCCGCTGTTTCCGCTGAAGGCGCTCACCCTGCACGGGCTGGGCCAGAACACGCTGGCCGACACGGCGAAATCGGTGGCGGAAGGGCTGAAGATCGAGATCCGTCCCGACCGCGAATCCGAACGCAACCTCATCCGCCGCGTCGATTCATGGCCGTTCATGGAAGCCGGCATCCCGGCGGTAAATTTCGTCTTCGCCTACAACCCGCGCAGCCAGCAAGAAGCGATTTACCGCGACTGGTACCAGCGCCGTTACCACCGCCCACAGGATGATATTTCGACGCCGATGGATCTGGACGCGGCGCGGGATTTCAACCGGTTTTTCTCCACGCTGGTGGAAACGGCGGCGAATGGGGCGGCAAGGCCGGTGATGAGGGTGGGTGCGCCGCCCTCCCCGTAAGTTACTCGTCATGCTGAACTTGTTTCAGCATCCATGGGACGCAGGCGGCCAAATGCGGGCTTTCCGAGGCATTTGCGCCATGGATGCTGAAACAAGTTCAGCATGACGAGTCCCTTTTGGTAGTGAGGGCCAATGGACCGTCAGCCTTGCGTCTACATCCTCGCCAGCCAGAAACGCGGCACCCTGTATATCGGCGTTACCAGCAATCTGGCGCAGCGGTTGCACCAGCACCGGAACAATCTGCTGCCTGGCTTCACGGCCGACTACAGGGTTCATCGCCTGGTCTGGGCGGAGGCACACGCCACCATGCCGGCCGCCATCGCGCGGGAAAAGCAGCTCAAACGCTGGCACCGGCAGTGGAAGATCAACTTGATCGAAGCCGAGAACCCCGAATGGAAGGATCTGGCCGTGCTCTGGGGACTGGCGCCACCATTGGGAGAGAGGGAATGAGGGGCGACACTCACTCAAAGAGAACCCGTCTTGCTGAACTTGTTTCAGCATCCATGGCGCAAATGCCTCGGATAGCGCGCCCTTAGGGGACGGCCTCCCATGGATGCTGAAACAAGTTCAGCATGACGAGTGCCTAATGGGAAGTTTGGGTATTCACTCCCCAGGTCGGTACGTCTTCTCCACATGCCCCTGCAGCTGCGCATCGGTGAAATAGACGGGGCGGAAATCGTGGCTGCGATAGCGTTCAGCCTGGTCGCGGAAGTGCGGGCTGGCGGGGTTGCTGTTGAGGCCGCCGGCGTGGACGGCGCGGGCTTCGGGGCCGTCCTTGCCGAAGCGCACCACGGCGACGAAGCTGTTGCCATAGCTGCCATACCAGCGTTTCGTGCCCACGCCGGGCCCAGCACCAAAGCTGGCGAGGCTGCCCCAGTTGCCGCTGGCAAAGCCGATCGGGGTTGAGGGCAATTTGTCGTCATAGCGGCCGGCGATGGCGCCATTCAGCCGCTGGAAGCGGTTGATGTGGCCCCACGGTGTGTCCCAGCCGCCGAAATCACCGGCCAAGCGGGCAATGGCGGTATCGAGCGCGGCCAGCCGATCGGCATCCGGCACACTGGCGCTGGCCAGATACGGCACGATGGCTTCCTCATCCAGCTTGGCGATGGGGCCAAAGCGCTTGATCATCTCGTCGCCCCAGAACACGGCAAGGCTGGTCGGCACCGAGGCTTCGCCGGTGCGATAATCCCAGGCCTTCAGCGCGGCGACCGGCCCGGCCAGCCGGTCTTTCTGCGCGCTGGTGGGCAGGGCATCCCAGGCCTTCACCAGCGGCGGGATCGTAT
Organism: Sandarakinorhabdus sp.; assembly: GCF_031422795.1. Lineage (GTDB taxonomy): Bacteria > Pseudomonadota > Alphaproteobacteria > Sphingomonadales > Sphingomonadaceae > Sandarakinorhabdus. The sequence continues at coordinate 2,106 of NZ_JANPML010000041.1, read as the reverse complement.
CGGCAAAGCCCTGCAGGAAGGGATCATATGCGGTGGTGAGCAATGCGGGCAGATCGAACTTCTTGTCGCCGCTCAGCAGGCGCAGCGCGTTGGGGCCACGCGGGTTTTCGCCGGCATAGTCCATATAGCGCGGGAAGGCGGCCTGTTTCGGGCTGTCCTTGCCGGCGGCGGTCCACGGCCAGTTGTTGACGTTGAACACAAAGCCGCTGCCCGGATTGGCGACGCTGGGCAGTTGATCGATTCTGTGTTCGCCCTGCCAATCGGTGGCAGGATCGCTGCCGTCGACCGGCTTCTTCCAGTTGAACTTTGCGTCGCGCACCGGCACGAATTGCGGGTGGAGATAGGCGATCTCGCCCTTGGAACTGGCAAACAGCGTGGCGTTGGACGAGTTGGCGCGGCGCGAGGCGACCTGCAGATAGCTGGCCAGATCATGGGTCTTGGTGCGCAGGAAGCTTTGTTCCAGCGCCGCCACTGGCCGGTGCATCAGCGCCACCGCGATCCACTTGCCATTCTCCGCCCGGATGATCGGGCCGTGGTGCGAGCGATAGGTGGTGAAATTGCGGGTTTGCAGCGTGCCATCGGCGGCCTTGTAGGGCACGCTGATGCGCTTTTCGGCCAGCGGCTTCCACGTCGTGCCGTGCAGATAATGCCACTTGCCGCCACGCTGTTCGACGGTGAGCGCAAATTCATCGATATTGTCGACGCCCGACGAGGTGTGCATCCAGCCGACATGGCGGTTGAAGCCCTGATAGACGAAGAACTGCCCCCAGGTGCTGGCGCCATAGGCATCGAGGCCCTGACCGCTTTCGACCTTGGCTTCGCTGCGGAAATAGAAGCTGGTGTGCGGGTTGATCAGCAGCAGCGCATCGCCTGATGTGCTGCGCGCCGGCGCCAGCGCCATGCCGTTGGAGCCAAGCGGTTCGGCCAGTTCGCTGCCCAGATCGAGCGCGGTCAATTTGGCCGGCTGGCCGCTGTGCAGCGCTTCCAGGTTGGCGAGGTTGATGCTCTCGATATCGCCGCCGATGCTGCCTTCGGAAAAGCTGAGCGCCATCCAGGGTTCGAAATGGGTAATAACGCGCGGTTTCACGCCCGGATGGAGGCTGAGATAATGGTTCAGCGCGTCGGCCCAGGCGGTGCACAGCGTCTTCAGCCAGCCGGGGCTGGCGGCATATTGTGATTTTAGTTCAGCCGGATCGATGAACAATTTCATGCGCAGGTCGCGCCAGATGGCGGCTTCGCCTTCGGTTTCGGCGAGGCGGCCCATTGCGTTGATGAAATTGGTTTCGACCCGATTGAAATCGTCTTCGGCCTGGGCGTGCATCATGCCGAACACGGCGTCGGCGTCGGTCTTGCCCTTGATGTGCGGGATGCCGAAATCATCGCGGGTGATGGTGACGGCGGACGCACGTTGGGCCCAGCGGTCGGTTTCAGGCGAGGCCAGAGCCGAGGTGGAAATAAGGGCGGCGAGGAGGCTGAGGCGCAGGATCATGCGCCAAGGCTAGTGGCAGCGTTCCCCTTCGGCAAGAGCGCCAAGCCTATCACAGAGACCAGCGCGGCGCCGGCCAGATACCAGCCGACCGCGCCGATGCCATAGCGCGCCGATAGCGCCGCGCCGATCACCGGCGTGAGGCCGCCGCCGATGATGCCGCCGAGGTTGAAGGCCACCGACGCACCGGTATAGCGCACGCGCGCCGGAAACAGGCCGGGCAGGAAGGCGCCCAATGGCCCATAGACGAAGCCCATGACGAACAGACCCAACGACAGGAAGGCAAACACGCCGCCGGGGCCGGCCTGCATCAGCGGGCCCATGACCGCGCCCACCGCGATGCTGGCCAGGCTGCCCAGCATCAGCACGCGCTGCGGGCTGGTGCGATCGGCAAGCCAGCCGGCGATCAGGATGCCGGCCGCCAAGAACGATATGGCGCCCAGTTGCAGTTGCAGGAAAGCTTCGCGGCTGTAGCCCAATTGCGTGGTGCCGTATCCCAGCGCAAAGGCGGTCGCGATGTAGAAGATGGCAAAGCAGGTGACGGCCGCCGCGATGCCGCACAGCGTGGCACGGCCATGGTGGCGCACCAGTTCGGCCAGCGGCACGGCGGGCGGCTTTTC